>JBJMQK010000061.1:0-8394 GCA_045802735.1 Anaeromyxobacteraceae bacterium
GCGGGCCGTCGCGGAGTGGCGGCAGCCCGCAGGCGGGCGCGGCGGCGAGCGCGAGGGCGGCGAGCTGGGGGAGGAAGGCGAGCACGCGCCGCCATCTTATCGGCGTCGCGCTCACCGCGCGAACTCGACGCCGCGTCCGCCGCGCGAACCTGGCGCCCGCGCTCGCCTGCGAGCCCGGCCGGCGCTCAGCGCGCGAACGAGGCGGCGAGGGCGTCGCCGAGGCGTCGGTGCGCGTCGATCCACGGCCTCGGCTCGCGCGCGAAGCCGCGGAGCGACGGCGCGAGGTCGTCCGCGAGCCGCGACGCCAGCGCCGCGAGCCCGCTGCGCTCCGCGAGGCCGAGCAGCTCGCGATCCTCGACCGCGTCGCGCACGAGCTTCAGGCGGATCGACTCCACCGGGAACGGGTGCGCGCCCCCGAGGCGCTCCGGCAGCCCCGGGTAGAGCAGCGTCCCGTCGCCATTCCCGGCGAAGGCGCGCACCTCCTTCCACGGGTCGGGGCGCTGCCACGACTCGAGCATCGTGTAGTACAGCTCGCCCGCGACGCGGTGGCGCCAGCCGAGCCAGCCGAGCGCGCGCACGGAGGCGCCGGAGCGGTCGATCTCGTAGCCCGGCCAGCCGCGGAACTCCTGCACCATGCGCTGGCGCACGGCACCCGCCGCGGGCAGGTCGTCGCAGCCGTGGCTCATACAGGACGTGTACCAGAACGGGCGGCCCGGCTCGGCGCCGAGGCGCACGGGCTTCACCGCCGCGTACGCGCCCGGCGCGTGCCCCTCGAAGAAGTTCATCACCGGCGCGAACGCGTCGACGAGGCCCTCGAGCGCGGCGGACGGCGGCGTCGTCGCGAAGACGCGCACGCCGGCGGCGTGGGCGGCGCGCGCGCGCCGGGCGAGCTCGGGCATGTCGGCAGGCTTCGGCTCGTCGAGCGTGTACAGCCAGAGCCGGTCGGCCCAGCCGCGCGCCTCGAAGTGCGCCTTCCAGGCCCTGAGGAGCGCGACGAGGTCCGCGTCGGGCGCCTTGAAGTCGCGCGCGGTGGGGAGCGCCACGGCGAACCCGCCGCGGACGCCGGGGACGAGCGTGCCGTCGAGGACCGGCGCCAGCTCGGCATCGTAGGCCGACCAGTCGAGCTCGCAGCGCTCGGCGGTGCAGCGCCCGGACGGCGGATCGTAGGAGAGGCCGTGCGGCGAGACGCGGTGGCGGAGCGCGGCGGCGGCGAGCGCGCGCGCGAGCGTCGGGTCGTCGGGGGTGCCGAGGACCTTCGTCCCGAGCCGCGTCGGCAGGCCCATGGTGACGACGTGCTCGGGGCTCCGCGGGAGCGCGAACGGCCACACCCGGACCGAGAGCGGCACCGACGCGACGCGGCGGCGGCCGTCCTGGAGCCGCACGGCCCCGCGGTAGGTCCCGGCGCGCGCCGCCTCCGGCACGCACACCTCGACCCAGATCGCGAGCGTCCGGCCCGCGGGCGCGGCGACGGGGAACGCGCGCCGCTCCTCGCCGAAGAAGGCGTCGCGCACCGGGACGAGGGCGTCGGGCCAGGGTCCGGGCGCGCCCTCCGGCCCCGAGGCCTTCGCGAGCTCCACCGTCTCGACGCGGTAGAGCGCCGGGGTGATGGTCGTGCTCGATTGCGATGACCCTCGCGATGGGGGGTCTCGGGGGGAGAGTGTCTCCCCCCGGAGTGAGGCGCCGTCAGGCGCCGGATCTTGGTCGTGGCGGCGGAGGGGACGTTGCGGCTCGACTCGACCGGGCGCCGCCACGAGCGGGCTCGGCCCGTCGAGCGCCACCGTCGCCGCGAGCGCCGCGAGCGGGCGCGCAGGACGGATCGCGATCTGCGCCGACTCGCACTCGCCGCGCGCTGCGGCGAGGTCGATCGCCTCGCCCGCGGGCAGCGCGTCGCCGGGGCGGATCTTCTCGAGCGCGGTCGCGACCCCGACCTCGCGGGGGTGATCGGGCGCGACGGCGGCCGCGGGGAGCACCGCGAGGATCGCGAGCGTCGAGGGACGGAGCACCGGGCGAACGTGCAGCGGCGCCGCGCGCCCCGCAATGCTCGGCGAGGACGCGCCGCGCTACCGCGCCGCGACCTGCCCGCCGGGGCGGTACCCGGTCAGGGTCGCCGTCACCGTGCCGACGGCGAAGTCGGCCGCCATCCGCACCGGGACGTGGCGGTCGTCCTTCGAGAGCCACACGTACGAGTCGCGCGAGGTCTTGAACTTGTCCGTGAAGCCGAGCCGCACCTTCACCCGCGCGGTGTCGAAGCGCCCCGCGGGCGTGGTGAGCGTCTCGTCGCCCTCGACCTCGGCGTGGAGCGTGAACGTGGTGCTCCCGGAGAACACCGGGAACTCGAACACCGCGCCCGGCGAGAGGTCCTTGAGGCGCAGCGCCAGGAGCGCGCTCGCGAGGTCCTGCACGTCCGCCGGGACGTCGTGCGTGCGCTCGTTCGCCTTGCCGTGACGCAGGACCTGTACGACGGCCTTCCCGTTCGCGCGGTCGAAGCGCGCGCGGTCGGTGTGCCGATCGCCGACCTCCACCGCGTTCAGGTCGGAGCCGCGCGACGACTGCGTCTCGGAGTCCCAGTACGAGACGAAGTGCTCCCGGATGTCGAGCAGCGTCGCGATCCCCTCGGTCTTCGCCTGGCAGATGACCGGCCACACGGCGCCCGCGGGGCGCCCCACGAGGAGCTGCGCGTGAGCGGTGCGCACGTGGTGGTAGTCGATCGAGAGATCGATCTGCTCACCCGGCGTGAACGGAGGCGGGCGCGTCGCCGCGTGGGCGGCCGGGGCGGCGGGCGCCGCCTGGGCCGTGGCCGCGGCGGGGACGCCGCAGAGCGTCAGCGCGACGGCGAGCACGGCGGGAGAGCGAAGCACCATGAGCACCTCCGGCCGCAGGAACGTGTGCGACCTGGTGGGATTGTTCGAGCAAGGTGAGTGCCACGCGCGGACGCGCGGGCCAAACCTCTGAAACAGCGCCTCCCCCTCGCTCCTTTCTCGCGGACCCCATCGGGCGCCCTCGCCTTGCGACACTGTGGCACGGCGCGGACGCCCGCCGCAGCGGGCGCACGGGCGAGCGCCCGTCGCCTGCGGGCCTCGCCACGCGGTAAGCTCGTCACCCGGAGGGCGACGTGCCGTACGATCCCCATGCGACCGACGACGACGACCTCGACCCGACGGAGAGCGCCGCCCGTCGATTCACCGACTTCGACTGCCCGGTGTGCTCGGCGAACAACCCGTGCGACGACTCCTTCGGCAACGGTGACGTCGTGCTGTGCTCCTACTGCGGCCAGGACTTCGAGGTCCGGGTCAGCGAGAGCGGTCGCCTGCGCCTGCGCGAGACGTGATCCTCCGCATCAGGGCTCCCGCGGCGGGCGCGCGCCGAAGATCGCGGTCCCCACGCGCACGAGGGTCGATCCCTCCGCGATCGCGGCCTCGTAGTCGCCGCTCATCCCCATCGAGAGGTCCGCGAGCCCGCCCCCGAGGTCGTCGCGAAGCGCCCGCAGCCGCGCGAAGTGCGGCCGCGGATCGCCCTCGGCCGGCGGGATGCACATGAGCCCGCGCAGCTCGAGCCCGGGCAGCGTGCGGACGCGCTCGGCGAGGGCGCCCACCTCCTCCGGCGTCGCGCCCGCCTTCGACGCCTCGGCCGCGACGTTGACCTCGAGCAGCACGCGCAGGCGCACGCCGCGGCGCGCGGCGCGCTTCGACAGCTCCTCGGCGAGCGGGAGGCGGTCGACCGTGTGGACCCACGCCGCGGCCGGCGCCCCCGCCTCCGCGGGCAAGAGGTACTTCACCTTGTTCGTCTGCAGCGCGCCGATGAAGTGCCAGACGAGCCCGTCGAGATCGGCGAGCGCCGCGGCCTTGTCGCGCCACTCCTGCGCGTAGTTCTCCCCGAAGTCGCGCTGCCCGGCGGCGTACGCCTCCCGGATCGCCTCGGCGGGCTGCGTCTTCGAGACGGCGACGAGGGTCACGCCGGCGGGGAGGCCGGCGCGGACGTGCGCGAGCCGCTCGGCGACGATGCTCACGGTCTGCCCTGCCACGGCAGCCGGAACCCGAGGCGCCCGAGCAGCGCCAGCGTCTCGGCGAGCGGCAGCCCCACCACGTTCGAGACGCTCCCGGAGATCGCCACGACGAACGCGCCGCCCGCGCCCTGCACCGCGTAGGCGCCGGCCTTGTCGCGCGGCTCGCCCGTCGCGACGTACCAGGCGATCGCGTCGTCCCGGAGCGGCGCGAACGCCACGCGGCTCGTCACGACCACGGCCTCCTCGCGCCCGAGCCGCCGCGCGCACACCGCCGTGAGGACCTCGTGCTCGCGCCCGGAGAGCGCCCGCAGCATGCGCCGCGCGTCGGCGTCGTCGGCGGGCTTTCCGAGGATCGCGCCGTCGAGGACGACCGAGGTGTCGGCGGCGAGCACCGTCTCGCCGCGGACGGCGGCCGCCTTCTCGCGCGCGACGCGGGCGACGTACGCCTGGGCGGGCTCGCCCGGACGCGGGGCCTCGTCGGTGTCGGCGGGGCTCAACTCCAGCGCGATCCCGAGCTGCGCGAGGAGCTCGCGGCGGCGGGGGCTGCGCGAGGCGAGGGTGAGGAGCACCGCCGCTATTTGACCTCCACGGGGGATGGGCGCTACGAGATCAAGCGGAGCGGACATGGACGATGCCGAGCTGCGCGAGCTGCGGCGCGCCGTCGAGGCCCTCAAGGCCTTCAACGACGTCGGGCGGAGCCTCACGAGCACGCTCGATGCGAGCGAGGTGCTCGCGCTCATCATGGAGAAGGTGGGCGAGATCCTGCGCCCCACCGCCTGGGTCCTGCTCCTCGCCGACGAGGGCCGCCCGGATCTCGAGATCCACGTCGCCGTCGGCTACGACGCGGGCCGGGTCGCGGGCGGCGGGCGCGCCCGCCTGGGCGAGGGGCTCGCCGGGTGGGCGGCCGAGCACGGCCGCGCGCTCCTCGTCCCGGACGCGCGGCGCGACCCGCGCTTCGCCGACCGCGTGGACCCCGCAGCGGCCGAGGGCGCGACCTCCTACATGGCGGTGCCGCTCCGGGCGATGCGGACGGTGCTCGGCGTGGTGGGCCTCGCGGCGCCGGCGGGCGAGCCGTTCACGGCGGAGGACCTGCGCACGCTGTCCATGCTCGCGGACTACGCCGCGATCGCGCTCTCGAACGCGCGGCACCACGAGCGCGTGCGGGAGCTGACCCTCGTCGACGAGCACACCGGGCTCTACAACGCCCGGCACCTCCACCGTTCACTCGAGGTGGAGATCGCGCGCGCCGCCCGCTTTTCCCGCCCGGTGTCGCTGCTCTTCTTCGACCTCGACCGCTTCAAGCGGGTGAACGACGCGCACGGCCACCAGTGCGGCAGCGCGCTCCTGCGCGAGGTGGGTGAGGTCATGCGCGCGACGCTGCGCACGATGGACGTGCCGGTGCGCTACGGCGGCGACGAGTTCGTCGCGGTGCTGCCGGAGAGCGGCCGCGAGCAGGCGCGCGCGGCGGCGGAGCGGCTCGCGGAGGCCATCCGCTCGCGCGCCTTCCTGCGCGCGCGCGGGCTCGAGGTGCACCTCACCGCGAGCTTCGGCCTCGCGACCTACCCCGAAGACGGCGGCGGCCCGGACGAGCTGCTCCGGGCCGCCGACGATGCCATGTACCGCGCGAAGGCCGCCGGCCGCGACGCGATAGCGGCGACCGAAAGAAGCTGTAGGAGCACGCGAGCAAAGCGAGCGCGCCGGGGCACCAGCGCGAGCGGCGAAAGCCGCGCGCGCTGGTGCACGGGACCCGGCGAGCAGGGTGGGGCCCCGACGAGCTTTGCTCGGCGGGGCGGGGCGCAGCCCCGCTTAATCGAGCTGCGCCGGCGCCGTCGGCGCGTCGCCGCGGACGACGACCGGGTTGAGCTCGATCTTCGAGCGCTCCTTCAAGGACTTCACCCACGCCTGCTCGAGCGCCGACTCGCGGCGGAGCCGCAGCCGCATCTCGAACTCACCCTTCTTCGCCTCCCACTGCGCGGCGTCGGGGCGCTTGCGATCCTTCACGCGGGCGATGACCGGCCCGGCGTTCGTCTCGTAGACCTTGGCGAGGACCTGGCCGGCGTTCGCCTTCATCGCGTCCGAGAAGAGCTCGGCCTGCGGCCCGAGGCGCGGCAGGTTCGGGGCCGCGGTCGCGACGAACGAGCCGGTCTCGTCGGCCTTCACGGGCTGTCCGCCGAGCTTCACCGGCTCCGAGCCCTTCTTCTTCGCGTCGGCGCCGAGCGCCTCGGCGAAGCTCTTCCCGGCCTGGAGCTTCTTGAGCACCTCCTGCGCCTTCGCGTCGGCGAGCTTGCGCGCGAGCTCCGCCTCGAGCAGGTCGCGGGCGATGTCCGGCGTCGCCTTCTCGAGCGGGATGACCTCGGGCTCCTGCACCTCCTCGACCTTGATGAGGTGCCAGCCGAACTGCGTCTTCACGGGGTCGGAGACCTGGCCGGCCTTCATCTTGAAAGCCGCCTCGTCGAACGGCCTCGCCATGAGCTTCTCGCCGAAGTAGCCGAGGTCGCCGCCGCGGTCCTTCGAGCCGGGGTCGTCCGAGTTCTGCTCCGCGAGCTTGGCGAAGTCCTCGCCCTTCTTCACGCGCGCGGCGAGGTCCTCGATCTTCTTCTTCGCCGCGTCGTCGGCCTCCTTCGGCGCGTTCGGCTCGGTCTTCACGAGGATGTGGCGCGCGCGGATGCGCTTCTTCTTGTCGTACTTGGCCGAGTTCTGCTTGTACGACTCGGCGATGCGCGGGCCGTTCTTCGCGGTGAAGTCCTTCACCTGCTGATCGGTGACCTTCACCTCGACGCGCGCGAGCGAGAGCGGGAACCGGGCGAACTCGACGCTGGCGCTGTCGCCCTCCGCGAGCCAGGCGTCCTTCACCTCGTCCTCGCTCACCTTCGACGTGGCGCGGAGGAGCGCCATCATCTTGCCGTAGGCGAGGTCGCGGCGCAGGCGCTCCTCGAACTTGGCCGGCGAGCCGTAGGCGTTCGTCACCGCGCGCTTGTACTGCTCGAGGTCGAACTTGCCGTCGCTCTGGAACGCCGGGCTCTCCTTGGCGGCGCGCGAGACGTCGTCGTCGGAGACCACGATGCCCTGCCGGCGCGCCTCCTGCTCGACCAGCTCGCGCTGCACGACCTGCTCGAGCGCCATCTGCCGGATCTGCGCCCGGAACAGCGGGTTCATGTCGGCGCCGCCCTGCTGCTGGTAGAGCCGGACCATCTGTGCATACTGCGCGTCGAACTCGCCGGGGGGGACGACCTCGCCGTTCACCTTCGCGGCCCAGGTGGGCGCGCTGCCGCCCGCCGAGCACCCCTTCGAGCCGGGCCCGAACGAGACGACGAAGACGACGATGATGATGCCGAACAGGACGTAGGTGAGGACGCTGCGAGAGTTCGCCCTCAGGGTATCGAGCATGGAACGGCGCTCCGGGTTGTTATTCGCGGGAAGCCGAGGGGTTTCCCCGCTCGGAAGGTTGAACACCCTAGCCGAGATGGGCTAAAATGCAAGGGTTTTTGGAAAAGCGGGGCACGCACAGCCTCGGCCTGGAGTGGGTGTGGTCGGACTGCTGAAGCGCTACCGCGAGCTCATCCTCGTCGCGTTTCTCCTCGTCGTGCCGCTCGGCGTTTTCTTTGCTCACGCCAAGCGCCCGAGCGAGAGATCGCGCCTCGATCGGGTCATTCTCGGGGCGACCGGGCCGATCGAGAAGGGCATCGCCTGGGCCGTGACCGGCTCCCTCGGTCTGTGGCGCGGCTACATCGCCCTGCACGGGGCGCACGAGCGCGCGGCGGAGGTGGCGCATCGGCTGAACGTCCTCGAGCTCGACCGCCTCGAGCTGGAGCGGGTCCGCGCCGAGAACGACCGCCTGCGCCAGCTCCTCGCCTTCCCGCAGGCGTACCGCGACCTGCACGTCATCGGCGCGCGCGTCATCGGTGTGAGGCTCGATCCGAAGGGGCTCCAGCTCGTCACGATCGACCGTGGCGCGAGCGACGGCGTCGAGCGGATGATGCCGGTCGTGGTGGCGCACGGCGTCGTCGGCCGCATCCACTCCGTCGACGCCTCCTCCGCCGACGTCCTGCTGCTCTCCGACCGCAACAGCTCCATCGCCGTCCGCGTCGAGCGCTCGCGCGCGCGCGCGAACGTGCGCGGCACGGGCTCCCCCGACCTCACCCGCCTCGAGTACGCGCTCCGCTCCGACGACATGAACGAGGGCGACGTCCTCGTCACCTCGGGCACGGACGGGGTCTTCCCGCGCGGCCTCCCGGTGGGCCGCATCGCGGGCCTGAAGCGCACGGGCCAGGGCCTCTACCAGCGCGCCGACGTCGCGCCGATCGTGGACGTCACGAAGCTCGAGGAGGTGCTCGTCATCACCTCGTCCGACCGGCCCCCCGAGGCGGCGCCGCAGGCCGCCACCGGGGCCG
>JBJMQK010000064.1:0-14298 GCA_045802735.1 Anaeromyxobacteraceae bacterium
GGGAGGACCTTCGAGATCTGCTCCTCGTCCGACGCGAGGAGGATCCGGGCGCCGGAGTGGCGCAGCATGTACACGACCTGCTCCGCGACGGCGTTCGCGGGCAGCGGGAAGTCGATGATGCCGTTCGTGAGGCAGGCGATGTCGCACAGCATCGACTCGAGCGAGTTCTCGGAGAGGATGGCGACCCTGCCGTCGGGCTCGTCGCGCATGAGTGCGAAGAGGCCGCGGGCGATCGAGCGCGTGCGGCGGGCGACGTCGGCGACGGTCAGCTCGCACGCGTCGGTGCCGAGGACGCGGATCGCGACGGTCTTGGGGTCGGTCTCCTCGCGCGAGCGCAGCACCTCGCCGAGCGTGTAGTCGGCGCGCTCGATCGCGGGGAGGAGGAGGCGCGTCCAGCCGGCGAGCTGGTCGCCCTTCAGGGCCTCGGTGAAGAAGCGGCGCCGCGTCGTGTCGAAGAGCCGCGCCAGCGCCTGGCGCGCCGGCTCGCGGGCGTGCGGCGCGCCGGTCCGGCCGACCAGCACCTCGACGAGCCCGGCGACGTCCGCGAGGTCGTTCGGCTGCACGGCGCCGAGGGCGTCGCGCGTCTCCTCCACGAGGTCGCGCGGCGGGTCATCCTCGCGGGCCCAGAGGGCGGCGAGCTTCGAAAACGGAGAACCCTGCTCAGGCGACATCGAGGTCCCTCTCGCGGCACCTGCCGCTCCTGGGGAAGGAAACATGTTTCGGGCGCCGTGTCATGCCGAGCGGAGGGCCGGCGCGCTGCGGCGCCGATCAGGCGCGCCGCTGCCATACGGCGGCGAAGAAGCCATCGCACCCATCTCGGTGCGGCCACGTCCGCAGGAACCCCTCGCCGGTGAGGGCGGCTCCGGGCGCGTCGGGGACGATCCGCTCATGGAGAGGGTGGTCGCGCTCGAACCCGAGGGCGACGTCCTCGTCCTCCTCGCGACGGAACGTGCAGGTGACGTAGACGAGCCGGCCGCCTGCGCGCACGTGCTCCGCCGCGCGGGAGAGGAGCGCGAGCTGCAGCGGCGGGAGCGCGGCGAAGCCGGAGGGGTCGAGCCGGAAGCGCAGGTCGGGGCCGCGGCGCAGCGCACCGAGCTCGGAGCAGGGCGCGTCGACGATCGCGCGGTCCACCCTCAGCTGCGCCGGGGGCGCCGCGCCCTGGACGCGCACGATGTCCGACGCGCCGGCGCGCCCGGCGCGGGTGGCGAGCCGGTCGAGGCGCGCGGCGTCGACGTCGCAGGCGTGGACCGCGCCGCCCCCGCCGACCGCCGCCGCGAGCTGGAGGGCCTTTCCGCCGGCACCGGCGCAGAGGTCGAGCACCGTCTCGCCGGGCCGGGCCCCGACGAGCGCGCCCGCGAGCTGGCTCGCCTCGTCCTGCACCTCGAGGAGGCCCTCGCGCCAGGCGGCGAGGCCGTGCACGTTGACGAGGGGTGCGTCCGCGAGGAGCGCCGAGGGGAGGAGCGCGCCCGGGTGCGTCGCGACACCGTCGGCTGCGAGCCGCCCGGCGAGCGCGGCCGGCGAGGTGCGGAGCGCGTTCGGGCGGAAGCAGATCGGGCCGGGGAGGTTCAGCGCGTCGGCGAGCGCGGGCGCGTCGGTGGGGCCCACCTCGCCGACGAGCGTCGCGGCGAGCCAGTCCGGGAGCGAGTAGCGGGTGGCGAGGTCGGGTGGAGGCGGGCGCGGCGGGGGGAGGGTGCCGGCGGGGAGGGCGAGGAGCGCCTCGGCGGCGGGCACTCCCGCGAGGTCGCGGAGGAGGGCGGCGAGGAGGACGAGGGGTGACGGGGCCGCGCTTCGACTCCGCCGCTCCGCGGCTACGCTCAGCGCGAACGGATCCCCACCTCCGTTCGTCCTGAGCGTAGCCCCGCGAAGCGGGGCGGAGTCGAAGGACGCGTGATACGCGAGCCTCCTCCTCCACACCGCCACCCCGTAGATCGCCTCCTTCGCCGCCCGCCGCCCGTCCGCGTCGAGGCCCCGGTGCGCGCGCAGGAACCGGTCCACGACCCGCTCCGCGGCCGCGCCCGCGAGCACCGCCGAGAGCGCCGGCTCGAGCGCTGGCGCGAGCCCGGCGAGCGCGCGCCACGGGACCTCCTCGAGGCGGCGCTCGCTCGCAGCGGCTGCCGTCGCCAAGGGCGGGGCGTCCGGGCTCACCGCCGCGGCGCCGCCACCTCCTCGAACACGCCTTGCTCCCGGTCCTTGCGGACGCGGTCGCCCGGATAGAAGCGCCCGTTCATCGCGACGTACACACCCGGCGGCAGCACCTGGGCGAACGACAGCGCGCTGCCGAGGTTGAAGAGCCCGTCCGAGGAGCCGAACGCGTAGGGGATCATCGCGCCGGTGAGCACGATCGTCTTGGCGAGGCCGGCCGCGTGGAGCGCGCGCGCGGTCTCGGGCATCGTGTCCGTCCCGTGCGTCACGACGATGCGCGCCTCGGCGGCGTCGCGGCAGCTCTCGACGACGAGGCGGCGGTCTGCGTCCGTCATGTCGAGGCTGTCGACCATCATGAGCGTGCCGACCTTCACGTCCACGCGGCAGCGCGCGAGGCGCAGCATCTCGGGGAGGTGCGTCTCCTTGAAGAAGAGCCGCCCGTGCAGCTCGTCGTACTCCTTGTCGAAGGTGCCGCCGGTGATGAAGACGCGGATGGGCTCGTTCACGGCGTCGCTCCTCGCGCCGGGGGCGGCGCGGGCGCATCATAGGTCCGCCGCGCGGGGCGGGCGAGCTTCACGAGCCCGGTCGCGAGCGCCGTCCCGACGAGCACGATCGCCGCCCCGAGCACCACCCTCGCGCCGAGCCGCTCGCCGAGGAACGCGCCGCCCCAGGCGACCGCGAACGGCGGGATGAGGAACGTCACCGCGATCGCGCGCGCCGGGCCGAGGCGGGCGATGAGGCGGAAGTAGAGGACGTAGGCCAGCGCCGTGCAGGCGAGCGCGAGCGCGACGACGGCGGCCCACGCGCGCGGCGAGACGGCGTGCGCCGGCCAGAGCAGCGCCGCGCCGGGCGCGAGGAGGAGCGCCGCCGCGAGCTGGCTCCCCGCCGCGACCGCGAGCGGGTTCACGCCGGCGAGCCGGCGCTTCGTGTAGGAGGCCGCCACCCCGTACGACAGCGTCGCCGCGAGCGCCGCGATCACCGCGCGCCCGTCGCCGCCCGGCTTGAACGAAGCGCGCCCCCAGAACAGGAACGCCACGCCGGCGAAGCCGATCGCGAGGCCGATCGCGCGATCGCGCGTGAGCCGATCGCGCAGCCACAGGTGCGCGACGAGCCCGCCCCAGAGCGGCGAGGTGGCGTTCAGGATCGACGCGAGGCCGGCGGTGAGCGACAGCGTCGCGTAGGCGAGGAGACAGAACGGCAGGGCGGAGTTGATCGCGCCGACCACCACCACCGCCGTCGCGCGCCCGCGCAGCGCGCCGAAGCCGCCGCGCAGGGCGAGCACGGGGACGAGCACGAGCGCCGCGATGCCGACCCGCAGCGCGATGAGCGGCACCGGGCCGAGCTCCGGCGCGGCGACGCGCATGAAGAGGAAGGACGCGCCCCAGATCGCGGCGAGGACGAGCAGCTCGAACACGTCGCGCGCGCTCACGGCGACCTCCGCGGGGCGCCCCGGCGATGCGGCGGCGTCGGGCGGGGCCACACCTGATCACGCGATCGCATTCGCCGCTCCCTTCGCGCCGAGCGCCCACAGGTGCATGACGCCGTAAGCGCGCCACGGTCGCCACGCCTCGGCGCGCGCCTCGGCCTCGCGCGCGGAGCGGGCGCCGAGCGCGCGGAGCACGCCGAGGTCGCCGCCGGGGAACGCGTCGGGCGCGCCGAGCGCGCGCATGGCGACGACCTCCGCCGTCCAGGGCCCGACGCCCGGGACCTCGAGCAGCGCCGCCCGGGCGGCGTCGGCGTCGCCGCCGCGGTGGAGCGCGAGCGAGCCCTCGACGGCGCCGCGCGCGAGGCCGAGGAGCGTCCGCGCGCGCGCGCCGGGCATGCCCAGCTTCGCGAGGCGATCCTCGCCCGCGTCCGCGACGGCCTCGGGCATCGCCGGGAGGCGGTCGAGGCCGGGGAACGGCGTCTCGATCGGGCCGCCGAGCGCGCCGGCGAGCCGCCCGGCGATCGTCGTCGCGGCGGCGACGCTCACCTGCTGCCCGAGGACGACGCGCACCGCGCACTCGAAGCCGTCGAAGGCCCCCGTCACGCGCAGGCCGGGGCTCCGGCGCAGGGACGGCGCGAGGAGCGGATCCTTGCGCAGGCGCGCGGCGATCGCGTCGGGCCGCGCGTCGAGGTCGAACAGCCCGCGCAGCCGCGCCACGAGCGGCATGAGCGCGCCGGTGAGCGAGGGCGACACCCGGACGCGCAGGGCCGGGCGGTCGGGCGCGGCGGTGACCTCGATCCAGCCGCTGCACGCGCCGAGGCGCGCGGTGCGGCGGTAGGCGCCGCCCTCCACCTGCTCGACGCCGGCGGTGCAGCGCCCGGCGAGGAAGCGCAGCTCGGACGCCCAGTCGAAGGGCGGCCGGTAGTCGAGGCGCAGCGTGAGCGCGCCGGAGCCGCCGCTGCCGTGCGCGCGGCGGACCGCGCTCGGCGGGCGCTCGAAGCGCGCCCGGAACAGCGCGTTGAAGCGGCGCAGGGAGGAGAAGCCCGCGGCGAGCGCGACCTCGCCCATCGGCAGCGCCGTGTCCTGCAGGAGCTGCTTCGCGAGCGCGAGCCGCCGCGACTGGGCGAGGTCGACGAGCGACACGCCCAGCTCCGCCTGCACCGCGCGCCGCAGGTGGCGGGCGGAGACGCCGAGCGACGCCGCGAGGTCGTCCACCGAGCCCTCGTTGAGCGAGCCGCCCTCGATGCGGGCGGACGCCGCCGCGACGAGGCGCGGGACCGCGTCCACGGGGCCCGCGCCCGGCGCGAGCTCGGGGCGGCAGCGGAAGCAGGCGCGGAACCCGGCGCGTTCGGCCTCGGCGGCGCGCGCGAAGAACGCGACGCGGTCCGCGCGCGGCGTCCGTGCCGGGCAGATCGGGCGGCAGTAGACGCCGGTCGTGTGCACGGCCACGAAGAAGCGCCCGTCGAAGCGGCGGTCGCGCGCGGCGAGCGCGCGGAAGCAGGTCTCGCGGTCGAGTTCCACGGCGCCTGTCTACCCGACGCGGCGAGGTCCGTCTCGCCGTTTTCGGACCTGGCGGCGACGGCGCCCATCTCCCGCGCTCTTCACCAGGTCCAGCCGAAGGACCGCGAGGCTGCCATGACGAGACGCCCGACGCGAACGCCCCGGAGTCCTACCCGTTCGCCGTCGGCGCAGGCCGACGACGCGGCGCGCTTCTTCGCGACCCCCGCCGCCGGGCGCCGCTGGCTCGAGCGGAACCACGACCGCAGCGACGCGCTGTGGGTCGGATTCCACAAGAAGGCCAGCGGTCGCCCCAGCATCACCTGGCCGGAGGCGGTGGACGGGGCGCTCTGCTTCGGATGGATCGACGGCGTCCGCCGCTCGATCGACGCGACCCGCTACCGCATCCGCTTCACGCCGCGCCGACCGGGGAGCCGCTGGAGCCTCGTGAACGTGAGGCGCGTCGCCGCGCTCGCCGAGGCCGGGCTCATGGCGCCTGCGGGGCTCCGGGCGTTCGAGGCGCGCAGCGCGGCGAGGACGGGGACCTACGCCTACGAGCAGCGAGAGGCCGCGGCGTTCGCGCCGGAGGAGGAGAAGCGGCTCCGGGCGGACGCGGCGGCGTGGGAGTTCTTCTCGTCCCGGCCGCCCTGGTATCGACGCGTGGCGACGTTCTGGGTCGTGAGCGCGAAGCGCCCGGAGACGCGCGCCCGCAGGCTCGACGCGCTCGTCGCGGACTCCTCGGCCGGGCGGAGGATCGCGCCGCTGCGCCGCCCGGAGCGTTGAGCCGTGGGGGGCCCTTCGACTCCGCGCCCGCTTCGCGGGCGCTACGCTCAGGGCGAACGGAGGAATTCACGCCCGCCGGCGCTCAGTGCGCGAGCCGCAGCCCGGCCGGTAGCCCCTCGCCGAAGATGCGCTGCTCGTCCTCGGCCGCGAGCGCGACCGGCTCGAGCACCGGGCGCAACAGCGACTCCGGCGCGCCGGCGCCGCGCAGCACCGCGGCCGCGAGGTCGCGCGCCTCGGGCGAGACGTCGCGGGCGCGGTCGCCCGACATGCGCGCGAGCTGCGAGAGCGGGAACACGAGGTCCGCCTTGCGGCCGGGCAGCGCCGCGACGCGCTCGATCCAGCGCTCCGCCACCTCGGCGGCGACGCAGGCGTGGCCGCTGCCGTAGAACGGGACGCGCGCGCCGAGGCGCCCGATCGCCCACAGGAGGTGCGGCGCCGGCCCCTCCTTCGCCGCGCGGTCGAGGATCGCCTCGCCGGCCTCGCGCTTCCGCGCCGGGGCGACGCGCTCGAGGCTCCCGGCGAGGCGGATCATCTCGTCCACCGCCTCGGGCTTCACGCCGGCGACGCGCGGCTTCGGGCGGCGCGGGTCGAGCGGTGGGAGGAACGGCGCGACCGCGTCGAGGACGCGCGCCTGCGCCGCCTCGTCGAGGCCGCCCGCGACGCGCCGCCAGAGCACCCACCACGCCTGCCAGTTGTGCGGCTCCGACTGGAACTGGAGGCCCTCTCCGAACGCGGTGAAGGTCTCGCCCACGCGCCACGCGTCGAGCGGCGCGCCGAAGCCGGGCCGCAGCGCGTACCCGGTGAGCGTGCACCAGAGCCGCTCGTGCTCGGCCGTGCGTCGCCGCCGCGCGTACCCGGCGTGGAGCGCCGCCCACAGCTCGCGCAGCACCGGCACCGGCCACCCCTCGCGTGGACCGAGCGCCTTCTCGAGCTGGCGCAGGAGCCCCTTCACCTCGCGCCTGTCCACCTCCGCGGGCTTCTTGCCGTAGTAGAGGTCGACGAGCGCGCGCGCCTCGGCGAAGCGCTTCGGGAGCGGCGACACCTCCGTGGCCGCCGCGTCCGCGGCCCCTCCGCGCAGCCCGAACTCGAGCTTCCAGCGCGCGTCCCGGTCCTCCGCGACGCAGAACAGCTCGAGCGTGCCGATCTCGGTGAGGCGCGCCCGGAGCCGCACCGGGACCTCGGTCCGGCCGCCCTTGCCGCCCGAGCGCAGCACCGTCTCGACGGGCGGCAGCGCCTGGAACGAGGCGTCGTCCACCTCGACGAGATCGCCCGGCGCCTCCATGCGCGCGCGCGAGGAGGCGTAGAGCTGGAGCCGCACCGGCCGGTCGAGGAGCAGCTCGAACGTGCGCGCGACCTCCACCTCCTGCCCCTCCTCGAGGTGGCGCGGCACGAGGCACAGCGCCCGCCGACCCTCGCCCGGCGCATCCACCGCGACGAACCAGGCGCGGGCGGAGCCGCCGCCGATGCGCAGGCCCAGGCCGCGCCGCACGAGCGCGTGGTAGGCGGCGCCGCGCGCGACCGCGACGTCGAGCCGCTCGGCGTCGAGCACCGGGATCGGGGGCGCGCCCGGGAACCAGCCCGAGACCACCTCCGCGAGCCGCCCGCGGACCGCGGCGGGCGTGAAGACGCCGCCGTTCAGGAGGATGGCGTCGGGACGCGGGAGCGCGCCCGCGCGGCCCGTCGCCTCCGCGACCTCCGCCGCGTGATCGCGCAGGAACGCGAGCGCGTGGCGCGTGACCGCTGGGTCGGCCTCGTACGGCAGCCCCAGCTCCACGAGCGCCGTCGCCGGGCGGCGCCGCGGCAGCTCTTCCGCGCCGACGCGCGGGAAGAAGCCGTCGAGCAGCGTCGCGAGCACCTCCTCGCGCTGGAGCTCGGCCGAGAGCGTCCCGCCGACGAGCCTGCTGCCGCGGCCGGGAACGGCGACCGAGAGCTTCGGCGGCCCGTCGTCGGCGAGGAGCCGCTCCTTCGCGGCGCGGCAGGTCTGCACGAGGAGCGACCACTGGACGGCGTCGAGGCGCGCGCCGAGGCGGCCCTCGACCGCGTGCGCGAGCGCGACGTCCACGTTGTCGCCGCCGAGGAGCAGGTGGTCGCCGACCGCGATGCGGGTGAGGCGCGGCGCGCCGCCCTCGCCGACGCGCGCGTGGATGAGCGTGAAGTCGGTCGTCCCGCCGCCCACGTCGCACACGAGGACGACCTCGGCGCCGCCCAGCGCCTCGGCGAGCCGCTCGCGGTGGCGCGCCACGAAGTCGTAGAACGCGGCCTGCGGCTCCTCGAGCAGCGTCAGGCGCTCGAGCCCGGCGTCGCGGGCGGCGCGCACCGTCAGCTCGCGCGCGACCTCGTCGAACGACGCCGGGACGGTGAGCACCAGCTCCTGCTCGGCGAGCGGCGCCCCGGGGTAGCGCGCCGCCCACGCGTCGCGCAGGTGCGCGAGGTAGAGCGCGGAGGCGGCGACGGGCGAGAGCCGCGGCACGCCCTCGGGCGCGCCCCAAGGCAGGATCGCGGCCCCGCGGTCGACGCGGGGGTGCGAGAGCCAGCTCTTCGCCGACGCGACGAGCCGCCCCGGCACGCGCGCCCCCTGCGCCCGCGCCAGCTCGCCCACGACGACCGCCGCCTCGCCCCAGGGGAGCCGGCGCGCGTCGGGAGGCAGCTCGTGCTCGCCGGGGAGGTACGCGCTCGAGGGCAGCAGGCGGCGCTCTCCGACCTCGCCCGGCGCGACGAGCTGCGGGACGGGCATGACGGTGAGCGACGCGGCGAGGTCGCCCTCCCGCGCGAGGTCGGCGAAGGCGAGCGCGGAGTTCACCGTCCCGAGGTCGATGCCGACGAGGAAGCGCGCGCGGGCGCGCTCCACGGGCGCGGCCGGTGCGGCGCTCATGGCGGCGACCGGTCGAGGCACTCTCGAACGGCACCGTCCCGCCATGAGACGAGTTCCGGCGCCTGCGGCGCCTCACTCCGGGGGGAGAACTCTCCCCCCGGGACCCCCCATCTCGTGCGCTGATCGCGAGCGATCACCGCCATCAGGCGCTCGCCTCCGCGCCCTCGCCGCGCACGTTGAACTCCACCTTCCAGGCGCGGCCCTTCCCGTCGACGCACTCGAGGCGCAGCGTGCCGATCTCCGTGACGCTCGCGCGGAGCGTCACCGGCACCACCTGCCCCGCCTCGCCCGCCTCGGCGGGGAGCGTCGTCTCGATCTCGGGCAGCTCGTCGAGGTCCGCCTCGCGCTCCACGACGCTGCCGGCGTGGTCGTCGCGGCGGACGGACGACGCGAAGAACCGGAAGCGCGCCGGCTCGCCCACGACGACGCCGAGCTCGCGCGCCGGCAGCTCGGCGCTCGTGCCCTCCTCCATGCCCATCGGCGCGACGCAGAGCGCGTCGACCGGGGGCGGGAGGCCCGGCACCGCGGGCATCGCCGTCTCGACGCCCACGTAGTACGCGCGCGCCGTGCCGCCGCGGATGCGGATGCCGCGGCCGGTGCGCACGCGCCCGTACGTCGCCGCGCCGCGCGCCACGGCGAGGTCGAGGTCCACGCCCGGCAGCTCGCGCGGCATCGCCCCGTTCTCGCCCGCCACCCAGGCGCGCACCACGTTGAAGATCCGGTCCTTCAGCTCCTTCGCCTTCATCACGCCGCCGTTGAACAGGATGGCGGTCGGGTGGAGGAACGCCTTGCCGGCGAGGCGCGGCACCGTCGCGGTCGAGGCGTCGAGCGCCTCGCGCTGGCGGGAGAGGAAGGCGGCGAGGTGGCGCGTCACCGCGGCGTCGGCCGCGTAGGGGAGCCCGAGCGTCGTGAGCGCCGTGCGGCGCGCGACGGCGGGCTTCGCCGTCGCCGCGACGTCGGGGAAGAAGCCCTCCACGAGCGTCGACACCAGCTCCTCGCGCGTGAGCTCGGTGCGCAGCGCGCCGCCGACGAGCGACGAGCCGCGGCCGGGGACGGTCACCGGGATCGACCGCTTCGTCGGATCGCCGAAGAGCGCCTCCTTCGCCTCGCGCGCGCCGTGCCCGAGCGCGATGAGCTGCCAGCGGTCGAGCTTCTTGCCGTCGGCGGCGAGCTTCCGGTCCATGACATGCGCGAGCGCGAGGTCCATGTTGTCGCCGCCGAGGAGGATGTGATCCCCGACGGCGACGCGCTCGAGCGCGAGCTCGCCCTCGCGATCGACGACCGCGATGAGGCTGAAGTCCGTCGTGCCGCCGCCGACGTCCACGACGAGCAGGAGGTCGCCGACGTGGACGAGCTTGCGCCAGCGGTCGCCCATCGCGTCGACCCACGCGTAGAGCGCCGCCTGCGGCTCCTCGAGGAGCGTCGGCTCGGGGAGCCCGGCCTTGTGCGCCGCCTCGACGGTGAGCTCGCGGGCCACGGCGTCGAACGAGGCCGGGACGGTGAGCGTCACCGCCTGGTGCTCCAGCGCGAGCGCGGGGTCGTCCTTCGCGACCGTCGCGTTCCAGGCGGCGCGCAGGTGGGCGAGGTAGCGGGCGGAGGCGTCGAGCGGCGAGACGCGCGCAACCTCCTCGGGCGCGCCGGCCGGGAGCGACGCCGCCCGGCGATCGAGCGCGGGGTGGCAGAGCCAGCTCTTCGCCGACGACACGAGGCGGACCGGCGTGAGCGCGCCCTTCTCGCGCGCCAGCTCACCCACCACGCCGCCGGCGGAGTCGCCCCACGGCAGCGCCAGCGCGCCCTGCGGGAACTCGGACGCGTGCGGCAGGTAGAGGTAGGACGGGAGGAGCGGCCGCGGCGCGACCTCGGCGGCGTGCGCGAGCTGCGGCACGAGCAGCACCTCGGGGCGCGCCGCCTCGTCGTCGAGCCGGAGGTAGCAGAGCGCCGAGTTCGTCGTGCCGAGGTCGATGCCGACGGCGTACTTCGCCCCGTCGCTCACAGCTCGACCTCCGCCGGCGCGATGATCGCGGGGTCCTTCTGCGGCGGCGGGAACGTCGCCTTCCGCGCGCGCCAGCCGTGGTGGCGCAGCGCGCCTTGGAAGGGCGGCGTGCCGACGACGTTGCCGGTGAGCCGCACCGCCGCGGGATCGAACCCGGCGGCGACGGTCACCGTCGCGCCCTCCGCGTCCTTGTAGACGGGCTCGAGCTCGACGTACGCGTCGAGAGCCTTCTTGCACCCCTGGTGGACGGTGCGCGCCGCGGCGCCGATCTCGGCGTCGCTGAAGCCCTCGAGGTTCTCGGCGAGGAAGTCGATGAGGCGGCCGTCGCGC
Source organism: Anaeromyxobacteraceae bacterium (assembly GCA_045802735.1). Taxonomy (GTDB): domain Bacteria; phylum Myxococcota; class Myxococcia; order Myxococcales; family Anaeromyxobacteraceae; genus Anaeromyxobacter_A. The sequence goes on from JBJMQK010000064.1 coordinate 11,044, forward strand.
TGCAGGAGCGAGAGGACGTGGAGCGCCTCGGCGTGCTCGGGGCCCCTGGGCGCGGCGGCGACGGGGCGCGCGACCGGGCGCCCTGCGCCCTTCGACTCGGCGCCTGCGGCGCTCCGCTCGGGCCGAGCGGACGGGGACTCCGCCCGCACCGCGGGGCCTCCTGCGTCCGCGCGGACCGACGGCGATGGCGCGGCCTGGGCGGCGCCGCGGTCGACGACCCGCACCGGCGGCGAGACGTCGCCGTCACCGGGTTCGGCGCGCACCGACGCGTTCACCGTCGCGGTGCGCGCGCTCCCGCCCTGCGCCGCCCCGGGCGGCAGCCCGGCGCGCGTGCGCGCGCGGACGAGCGCCACCTCCTCGGCGAAGCGGCGGTTGAACAGCACCGCGAAGAACGCCACGAAGGCGAGGAAGAACCGCTGCAAGGGCGTGAGATTACCGTCCATGGGCATGGGGCCCCTCTTGTTAGTCGCGGCGCGTCGTCGACGCCCGCTGGCAGTGACGCGGCGGGCCCCTCGCCGGATGCGAGGTGCCGCGCCAACATCTTCAGGAGCGGACGCTCCTACTCCAACCCGGGGCGCTAGTACACCGTCCATTGCACCATCGCCTGCGGCGCCGAGGTGGTGTGCCCCGGTGCCGGCGAGCCGTAGAAGCCCGACGGGTACCTGTGCCAGTACCACTCGACGCCGACGTGGAGCCGGTTCGCCTTGCCGCCGAACGGCGCGAGCACGTCCACGAGCAGCTCGGGCTGCGCCATCACGTCGAGGTCCTGGTTCCGGTCGATGTCGGTGGATCCGGCGATGTCGACGAACCCCGAGAAGAGGAGCGGGACGGGCCCGAGCGCGAACGGGATGTTCCAGAACGGGCTCACCTGCCACTCGTGGCGATCGAACCGGTCGTACCGGTAGTACACGTTGAGCCCGGCGCTGTACGGCCGCGGCAGCGCGAAGTCGACGCCGACGCCGCCGAGGTACGCGTAGAAGCCCTGGCCCTGGTTCAGCTCGAAGGCGAGCCCGTAGTTGCTGAAGAGCCCGAGGAGCGGCGCCTTCTGGCCGGCGAGCTTGTTCACGAACAGGCGCGGGTGCCACTCGCCGTAGAGCATCGCGCCGGCCTCGCCGCGAAACCCGGACCCAGCGTTCCCGTTGCTGCTGGCGTTGAAGTACCCGGTCTGGATGTCGACGAAGAAGAAGTTGTCGCCGTACTCCCACGTCGAGAAGTGGTTGACGGTGATCGTCGTCATGTCGCCGCTGCGGGTGTCGGCGCCGGTCTTGCGGTCGTCGAACGAGAAGCCCTGCAGGAGCTGCACGTTCGTCGTCGAGAAGCCCTGCGCCGGCGCGGGCGGCGGAGCGGCGGCGACCGCGATCGCGACCGCGGCGACCGCGGTCAGGCGGGTGCGAAGGTGCATGGGACCTCGCTGGGTGTGAGGGAGTGAAGGATACAGCCGCCGCCTGACCAGCCGCCGAGCAATCGGGCGCCGCCCGGTGTGAGGTGGGGCACGGGGTGCGATAAAAATCAAGGGGGGCAGGACGTGGGGTGGCAGCGCGTCGCCCCGCTCTGCTACGCTCCGCCGGAACCGAATGAAATCCCTGGGGATGCCAGCGGCACGGCTGCAGCGGCGACACAAGGTCGATCGCGCCTGGCACGCCTACGTCCGGGACGGGATCGCCCCCACGAACATCAGCGACGAGATCTCCGCCTCCTGGCGCCGGGCGCGCGAGGCGTACCGCATCGACCCCGGCATCTACCGGCCCACGCGCGTGCTGTCGCCGGACGGTCTCGAGGAGCGCCGCGCCGAGGACGACGTCCTCGCCGTCGCGACGCCGATCCTGCGCGACTTCGCCGCGCGCCTCGCCGCGTCGGGGCACGTCCTCGCCTACTTCGACGGCGACGGCTGGATGCTGTCGATCGACGGCGACGAGCACGTCGTCGATCGCGTGCAGGAGATCAACTTCCGCCCGGGGGCGAACTGGTCCGAGGCTTCGGCCGGCACGAACGGCCCCGGCACCGCGCTCGCGACCGGGCGCGCGCTCGAGGTGTTCGCCTCCGAGCACTTCGTCTCGGCGTGGCAGCCCTGGTGCTGCGCGGCCGCGCCGGTGCACCTGCGGGGAAGCGAGGCCCCCGTCGGGCTCGTCGACATCACCGGCCCGTGGCAGGTGCAGCGGCGGCAGTCGCTCCTCGTCGCGAAGGCGATCGCCCGCGCGATCCAGGAGCGGCTGCGCGCCGCCGCGGGCGTCCGCGACGAGGTGGTGAAGTACGCGTTCCGCGCCGCGCACGAGTCGGGCGACGCGCTCGTCGCCCTCGACGCCCGTGGCCGCGTCCTCAGCGCGAACGAGGCGGCGAATCGCCGCCACGTCCTCGAGGCGGGCACGCTCCCCGCGCCGATGCGCGCGGCCCTGGTGGGCGCGCTGCGCGGCGGTGGCGCGGGCGGCGCCGAGGTGTGGGTCGAGCCTCCCCAGGGCCCCGCCTTCGTCACCTCGCCCGTCGAGTACGAGGGCGCGCGCGTCGGGGCGATCGTCCGCATCCCGGCGCCGTCGCGCCCGGCGCGCGCCCCGCGCCCCAGGGGCCGGCTCTACGCGCGCTACGACCTCGGCCGCATCCTCGGCGCCTCCGAGCCGCTCCTCCGCGCCGTCGAGCTCGCCCGCCGGGCGGCGCAGAACGACCTGCCCGCCGTCATCTCCGGCGAGTCGGGCACGGGCAAGGAGCTCTTCGCCCACGCGATCCACGCGGCGAGCGCGCGCCAGGCCGGCCCGTTCGTCGCCGTGAACTGCGGCGCGATCCCCGCGCAGCTCCTCGAGGCGGAGCTGTTCGGGTACGAGGCGGGCACCTTCACCGGCGCGCGCCGCGAGGGGAACCCGGGCCGCTTCGAGGACGCCGACGGCGGCACGCTCTTCCTCGACGAGGTGAGCGAGCTGCCGCTCCCCGCGCAGACGGCGCTGCTGCGCGTCCTGCAGGAGCGCGAGGTCGTGCGGCTCGGCGGCAGCGTGCCGCGCGCCGTCGACGTCCGCATCGTCGCGGCGACGAACAAGCCGCTCGCCGCCGAGATCGCGGCGGGGCGGTTCCGGCGCGACCTCCACTACCGGCTCGACGTCCTCGCCATCACCATCCCTCCCCTGCGCGAGCGTGAGGGCGACGTGGCGCTGCTCGCGACGGTGTTCCTCGCCGAGGCGGAGGCGGAGGTCGGCCGCCGCGGCCTCACCGTCTCCGACGAGGCCCTCGCCGCGCTCGAGGCGCACCCCTGGCCGGGCAACGTGCGCGAGC
>JBJMQK010000492.1:0-20609 GCA_045802735.1 Anaeromyxobacteraceae bacterium
CGCTGCCCGAGCCGGAGCGGCGGCGCGCCATCCTGCGGATCGCGGGCCACCTGTCGAGCCTCGTGGCCGTGCCGGAGGCGCTGCGCGAGCTCGCGGCGCGCGGGAGGGTGGAGGCGCGGTCTCCCGTTCACGCTGAGCGTAGCGCCGCAGGCGCGGAGTCGAAGGGCGACCCCGCCATCTGGTCCGCGCCGGACCTCGCCGGGCCCACCCCCCACGAAGATCCCCCCCTCGCCCCCGAGCCCCGCGACGCCGCCGAGCGCCACGCGCGCCGGGCGAAGCTCCGCACGCCGCTCGCCGAGGTCCCGCGCGCCCACCCCGCGCCGCGCGCGCTCCTCGAGGAGCGCGGACACCTCACCGTCGAGGACGCGCTCTCGTTCTGGCCGAAGGCCTACGAGGACCGCAGCCGCGCGCGCCGCATCGCCGAGCTGCGCCTCGGCGAGGAGGGGCTCGCGCTGGGCGACGTCCGCGACGTGCGCTCCCGGCGCATGCGCAACGGGCGCTCCATGCTCGAGCTGGAGATCGCCGACCCCACCGGGCGGCTCGGGCTCGTCTTCTTCAACGCGCCGCCGTGGCGCCTCAAGGGCTTCGCGAAGGGCGACACCGTCCTCGTCTCGGGCAAGGTGACCGAGGGGTTTCGCGGGCGCCTGCAGATGGCCGGCCCCGAGCTCGAGAAGCTCGCGCCCGGCGACTCCGCGAACTTCGGACGCATCGTGCCCTTCTACGCCGGCCCCGCCGACTACCAGCACCCGGCGCTGCGCAAGCTCATGAAGCGCCTCGCGGACGAGTACGCGCCCTTCGCCGTCGACGATCTCCCGCCGGCGGTGCGCGCCCGGCGCGACCTCCTCCCGGCCGGCCGGGCGCTGCGCGAGGCGCACTTCCTCCCGACGGGCACCGACCCCGCCGCCGCCGCGGAGCGCGCGACGCCGGCCTTCCGCCGCCTCGTCTTCGAGGAGCTCTTCTTCCTGCAGCTCGCGCTCGCCCAGCGCCGGCGCGGCGTGCGGCAGGAGCGCGGCATCGCCTTCGACGTCTCCGCGGAGCGCCTCGCCGCGGCGCTCCAGCCGCTGCCCTTCGAGCTCACCGGCGCGCAGCGCGGCGCGCTCGCCGAGATCGCCGCCGACATGGGCCGCCCCGAGCCCATGAACCGGCTCCTCCAGGGCGACGTCGGCAGCGGCAAGACCGCGGTCGCGTTCGCCGCGATGATGCTCGCGGTGCAGTCCGGCTGGCAGGCCGCCCTCATGGCGCCGACGGAGATCCTGGCCGAGCAGCACGCGCGCACGCTGCGCCGCTGGCTCGAGGGCTCCGGCGTCGAGGTGTCCCTCGTCGCCGCCGCCGCGCGCGGGAAGCCGCAGCGCGACGCACGCGAGGCGCTCGCCTCGGGGCGTGCCCGCCTCGCCGTCGGGACGCACGCGCTCCTCGAGGCGGGCGTCGGCCTCGACAGGCTGGGCCTCGTCGTCGTGGACGAGCAGCACCGCTTCGGCGTCCTCCAGCGCGCGAAGCTCATCGCGAAGGGCGTCCGCCCCGACGTCCTCGTCATGACGGCGACCCCGATCCCGCGCACGCTCGCCCTCGCGTTCTACGGCGACCTCGACCAGTCGAAGATCGGCGAGCTGCCCCCCGGGCGCACGCCGGTCGAGACGAAGGTCTACGGCGACTCGCAGCGCAGGAAGGCCTACGACGTCGCGCGTCGCGAGCTCGACGCGGGGCGGCAGGCGTACGTCGTGTACCCGCTCGTCGCCGAGTCGGAGAAGAGCGACCTCTCCGACGCGACGAGCGGCGCCGCGGAGCTCGCGCGCGTGTTCGCGCCGCACGCGGTGGGCCTCGTCCACGGCCAGATGAAGGGCGAGGAGAAGGACGCGGTGATGGGCCGCTTCCGCGCCGGCGAGATCGCGGTGCTCGTCGCGACGACGGTCATCGAGGTCGGCGTGGACGTGCCGAACGCCTCGGTGATGATCGTCGAGCACGCTGAGCGCTTCGGCCTCTCGCAGCTCCACCAGCTGCGCGGCCGCGTCGGGCGCGGCGCCGCGAAGAGCCGCTGCCTCCTCATCGCGCACTTCAAGCGCGCCGGCGACGAGGCGCGCGAGCGGCTGCGGGTCATGGAGGCGACGCAGGACGGCTTCGAGATCGCGCGCGCCGACCTCAAGCTCCGCGGCCCGGGCGAGCTCGTCGGGACGCGCCAGTCGGGCCAGAAGCTCTTCGAGATCGCCGACCTCTACCGCGACGAGGCGATCCTCGAGGAGGCGCGGGAGGAGGCGTTCGCCATCGTCGAGGCCGACCCCGCGCTCGAGCGCCCCGAGCACGCGGCCGCCCGGGAGGCGCTCTCGGCGCGCTGGGCGGGACGCCTCTCGCTCGCCCAGGTCGGTTGACGGCGGTAAGCTCCCGGGCATGACGCGCGCCCTCGCGACGCAGCTCGCGGCGCACGGCATCCGCGACGCGCGGGTGCTGGCGGCGATCGAGCAGGTGCCGCGGGCGCTCTTCGTCCCCGCGGAGGCGCGCGACGACGCCGAGGCCGACCGCCCCCTCCCCATCGGCCAGGGCCAGACCATCTCCCAGCCCTTCATCGTCGCCTACATGACCGAGGCGCTCCACCTCTCGGGCGACGAGCGGGTCCTGGAGGTGGGCACCGGCTCCGGCTACCAGACCGCGGTCCTCGCCGCGCTCGCGCGGGAGGTCTACTCGATCGAGATCATCCCGGAGCTCTCGACGCGCGCTGCCGCCGTGCTGCTCGACACCCTCGCGCTCTCGAACGTCCACCTCCGCGTCGGCGATGGCCGCGAGGGTTGGCCCGAGGCGGCGCCCTTCGAGTGCGTCATCGTCACCGCGGCGCCCGCCGAGGTTCCTCAGGCGCTCCTCGAACAGCTCTCCCCCGGCGGGCGCCTCGTCATCCCCGTGGGCGCGGACGTCGAGTCACAGGTGCTGAAGCTCGTCGTGCGCGGCGACGACGGCGTGAGCGAGGTGACGGACCTCCTCCCGGTCCGCTTCGTGCCGCTGACCGGCCAGGTCTGACCTCGCACGACATCGCCCTTCACGCGTCGCGCGGCCGCGCGGCGGTGCGCTCTGCTATCCTCCTCCGCCGATGGCGACCTGCCCGCTCTGCGAGAACGAGCAAGCGTCCGGCGACGCCTGTGACGTCTGCGGCAGGCCGCTCGCCGCTGGAGCGGGGCCGCCGCCGCCTTCGCAGGCGATCGACGGGCTCGAGCCGACGCTGTTCGAGCGGGTGGAGGGCGCCGATCCCGGGCCGATCGACGGCCTCGAGCCCACCGCGATGGAGGCGGCACCCGACGACGGCGCCGGCAGCGTCGACTGGGTCGACCGGACGGCCCACGACGCCGCGGCTGGACCCGACCTCACGCCCGTCGAGCTGGAGGTCACCGCGCTCGCGCCGCACGAACGCGCTGCGCGCGATCCCGCCGCCCCGATCGCATGCCGGTACTGCCGGACGCCCGCCGAGGCCGAGGCCGCGTTCTGCGGCCGCTGCGGGATGAAGATCGAGGTGTACCGGCCGAGCGTCCCGCCGCGCCGGGCCCCCTGACCACGAACGCGACCGAGGGCGGCGGCCCTTGCCAACCGGCCGGCAGTTCGGCAATTTGAGCGACCCCGCATGAAAACTTTCAACGACCCCGACAGCTTCGCGCGCGTCAAGCGCCTGCCCCTCTACGTCTTCACGATCACCGACCGGCTGCGCGACCAGGCGATCGCCCGCGGCGTGGACGTCGTCGACTTCTCGATGGGGAATCCGGACGGGGCCGCGCCCGAGCGCGCGGTGGAGGCGCTGCGCAGCGCCGCCCGCGAGCCGCGCTACCACAAGTACATGAACCCGCGCGGCATCCCCGAGCTGCGCCAGGCTGCGGCCGCGTGGTTCAAGCGGCGCCACCGCATCGAGCTCGATCCCGAGCGCGAGATCATGGCGACGATCGGCTCGAAGGACGGCATCGGCCACGCGATGGTGGCGCTGCTCCAGGAGGGCGACGCGGTGCTCGCCCCGGCGCCGACCTACCCGATCCACGCGTATGGGGCGCTGCTCGCCGGCGGCGAGACGATCCCGGTGGCGGTGGGCCCGGGCGTCGACTTCATGGAGTCGCTCATGGTCGCGGCGGAGCAGGCCGAGCGCCGCCCGCGCGGCATCGTCGTGAACTTCCCGGCGAACCCCACCAGCGCGGTCGCGACGCCGGAGCTGTACCAGAAGATCGTGAAGTTCGCCGAGGCGCGCGACCTCTTCATCATCTCCGACTGCGCCTACTGCGACATCGTCTTCGACGGCGGCCCCGCGCCGTTCATGCTGCAGGTCCCCGGGGCGCGCGAGCGCACGCTCGAGTTCGTCTCGATGTCGAAGAGCTACAACATGGCCGGCTTCCGGGTCGGCTTCGCGGCCGGGAACCACGCGCTCGTCTCGGCGCTGGCGCGCGTGAAGAGCTACCTCGACTACGGCCTCTTCGGCGCGGCGCAGGTCGCGGCCGCCGCCGCGCTGAACGAGTGCGACGACTTCCCGGCGCAGGTCTGCGCGAAGTACCGGCGGCGCCGCGACGCGCTGGTGCGGGACTTCGGCGCGGCCGGCTGGCCCATCCCGTCGCCCGCCGCGAGCATGTTCGCCTGGGCGCCGATCCCCGACGTCGCCCGCCACATGGGCTCGCTCGAGTTCGCGCGCCGCCTCATCGAGGACGCGGGCGTGTGCGTCTCGCCCGGCATCGGCTTCGGCCGCGCCGGCGAGGGCTACGTGCGCATCGCGCTCGTCGAGGACGAGGCGCGCGTGAAGCTCGCGGCCGACCGCATCGCGACGTTCCTCGAGAAGGTCGCGAAGGAGCCGCGCCCGTCGCACACGCCCATCCCGCGTGCGGCGGTGGACCGGGCATGAGGACGCCCTCCGCCGCGTTCCGCTGCGCGGACGGTTGCGACTTCCGCGCCGAGCTGACCGAGGTCGTCTACCGCTGCCCGAGGTGCCAGGGGCTCCTCGAGGTCGCGCACGACATGGCGGCGCTCGCGGAGCGCTCGGGCGAGGCGTGGCGCGCGCTGTTCGAGGGCCGGTTCCGCCAGGGCCCGTGGCCCCTCGGGTCGGGCGTCTGGGGCAAGAAGGAGTGGGTCTATCCGCAGCTCGCGCTCGAGAACGTGGTCTCGATGTACGAGGGCGGGAGCCCGCTCCTCAAGCTCGACCGCTACGCGCGCGAGATCGGGCTCGACGACGTGTGGCTGAAGGAGTGCGGCGTCACGCACACCGGGTCCTTCAAGGACCTCGGGATGACGGTGCTCGTCTCGGCGGTGAAGGAGATGCGGGCGCGCGGCACGCGGGTCGACGCGGTCGCCTGCGCCTCGACCGGCGACACCTCCGCGGCGCTCGCGGCCTACTGCGCCGCGGCGGCGATCCCGAGCGTCGTGCTCCTGCCGCACGGCAAGACCTCCATCGCCCAGCTCGTGCAGCCCATCGCCAACGGGGCGCTGGTGCTCGAGCTCGACACCGACTTCGACGGCTGCATGAAGGTCGTGGAGGAGCTGTCGCACGCGCCCGGCCTCTACCTCGCGAACTCGATGAACAGCCTGCGCATCGAGGGGCAGAAGACGATGGCGGTGGAGCTCGCCCAGCAGCTCGCGTGGCAGGTGCCGGACTGGGTCGTCATCCCCGGCGGCAACCTCGGGAACGCGAGCGCGGTCGGGCGCGGCTTCCTCATGATGAAGGAGCTCGGCCTCGTCTCGCGGCTGCCACGGCTCGTCGTCGCGCAGGCCGCGAGCGCGAACCCGCTCTTCAGGGCGGTCGCCGCGGCGGGCGGGAAGCCCACGCGGTCCGTCAAGGTCGAGCCGATGGCGGCGCAGAAGACGCTCGCCTCGGCGATCCAGATCGGCGCGCCGGTGTCGGCGAAGCGCGCGCTCTCCGCGCTGGAGGCGCTCGACGGCCTCGTCGAGCAGGCCAGCGAGGCGGAGCTGTCCGACGCGGCGGCGCGCGCGGACCGCGCCGGCGCCTACGCCGACCCGCACACCGGCGTCGCGCTCGCGGTCCTCGAGAAGCTCGCGTCGCGCGGGACGATCAAGAAGGGCGAGCGCGCGGTCGTCATCTCCACGGCGCACGGGCTCAAGTTCTCCGACTTCAAGGTCGGTTACCACGCCGGGACGCTCGCCGGCGTGACGGCGCACCTCCCGAACCCGTCGATGCGGGTGGCCCCGACGCTCGGCGCCGTCCGCGACGCCATCGCCGCCCGCTTCGGCGTCGGGAGGGTCGCGTGACGCGCGCCGAGCCCGCGTCCGTCGAAGGCTCGCTGCGCGCCGAGCACGACGCGCTCGCCGAGCGCCTCGCCGTGCGCCGGTCGATCGACCTCGTGCGCCGCGGCGCGTACGGCGGCTTCGCCGCGCTCGTCACGAGCGGCGTCGCGGCGAAGCTCGCCGTCGATCGCTGGTTCTCGACGCGCGTGACCCGCTTCCGCGGGCCGCCGGTCTACTTCTTCGTCGCGCTGGCGGTGGCGGTCGCGCTCGTCGCCTTCGCCGCCGCGAGCTTCGTTCGCGCGCGGCGCCTGATGCGCGTCGAGGCGGCGGAGTTCGAGCGCCTGCGCGCGCTCCGGGACCGGCTGGAGCTCGACCCGTGATCCGGGGAGGCGCCGCCGCGCGCCGGCGGGGCGCCGGGCGCTTCATCGTGCTCGAGGGGCTCGACGGCGCCGGGACGACCACCCAGGCACAGCGCCTCGCGGCCTGGCTGCGCGGGCGCGGGCGCACGGTCCACGTCACCGCCGAGCCGTCCGGAGGACCGCTCGGCGCGCTCGCGCGCCTCGTGCTCACGCGGCGCCTGGGCGGCGGCGCCGCCGCCGGCGCGGCAGGCTTCGACGCGGGCGCGCTGGCCCTCGTGTTCGCGGCCGACCGCCTCGATCACGTGGCCGCCGAGATCGCGCCGCGGCTCGCCGAGGGCACCGACGTCGTCTCCGACCGCTTCACGCTCTCCTCGCTCGCGTACCAGTCGCTCACCACGGGCGACGCCGCGTGGGTCGAGGCGGTGAACGCGAAGGCGCTCGCGCCCGACGTGACGATCTTCCTGCGCGTCCCGGCCCGCGTCGCGGTGGCCCGGCGCTTCGCGGCGTCGGCGTCGGGCGCGCGCGAGCTGTTCGAGGTCCCGGCGTTCCAGCGCAGGGTGGCGCGCTCGTACGAGCGCTGCATCCTGCGGCTCCGCGCCGCGGGGCAGCGCGTCGACGTCGTGGACGGCGCGCTCGGGCTCGACGACGTCACGGCCGCGGTCGCCCGCGTCGTGACCCCGCTCCTCGACCGCGCGGCTCCTGCGCGCCACCGGCGGGCCGGCTAAGGTCACGGGGGATGAAGACCCCCACCGCCGCCCTGATCGTCGTCGGGAACGAGGTCCTCTCGGCGAAGGTCCTCGACGAGAACGGGCCGTACGCGGCGCGGCGGCTGCGCGAGCAAGGGGTCCAGCTCGAGGCGCTGCTCACGCTCCCGGACCGGCTCGGCGTGCTCGTCGAGGCGATCGCGCGGGAGCGCTCCCGCGTGGACTGGCTCCTCACCTCCGGCGGCGTGGGACCGACGCACGACGACGTGACGCTCCCCGCGGTGGGGCAGGCGCTGGGGGTCCCGCTCGAGCGGCACCCCGACCTCGCCGCGAACGTGCGGCGCTGGCACGAGCGTCACGGCGCCGAGCCGCCCGAGGCCGCGCTGCGCATGGCCGACGTGCCGCGCGGGACGCGGCTCCTCGGAGACCTGCGCTTCCCGGCGATGGTGGTCGAGAACGTCGTGATGCTGCCGGGGCCGCCGAGCTTCTTCAAGATGCAGTTCGAGCACTTCGCCGCCGCGCTCGAGGCGCCGCCGTTCCGGCTGATCTCGCTCTTCGTCGACCTCGCCGAGGACCACTTCGCGGCTGCGCTCGACAAGGTCGCGCGCGAGCACCCCGACGTGGACATCGGCTCGTACCCGCGCTTCGACGACGCCGACCACCGCGTGAAGATCACCTTCGAGTCCAAGGACGGCGCCCGCGTGGAGGCGGCGCTGGCGGCGTTCGCGGCGACGCTCCCCACCGGCGCGGTCGTGCGCCGCGAGGGGCCGTAGCCTTCCGTTCACCCTGAGCGTAGCCGCGGAGCGGCGGAGTCGAAGGGCGAACGAACCCGGGCCCCGCTACGCGACCGCGAGCCGGAGCCGCTGGCGCAGCCGCAGGTGGTCCTCGCTCACCGCGAACGTGAGCAGCTCCGCGAGCCCCTTGCGCGCCCGCACCGCGGCCGCGATCTCGTCGGGGCCGCGCGCGACGTCGCCGCCGGCGCGCAGCACGAGCCCGAGCGCCGCGGGGATATCGCCGGCGACGAGGAGGCCCGCGCGATCGGCCGTCGCGGCGAGGCCAGCGTGCCACGCGGCGACGTCGGGCGCGCCGGCGCGCGTGAGCTCGCGCGCGTGGTCCTCGAGCGCCTTCTTCACCTTGCGCGGCAGCGCCCGCGCGACGGCCCTGGCGAGCACCTCGGACGGGTGGCCGAGGCCGTCGTACTCCGGGCGCACGATGCGCACGACGGCCGCCAGCACCTCGCGGAGCTGCGCCGGCGCGAGCTGTGCGGCGAGCGCCGAGCGCGCGCGGAGGCGGGCCGCGGCGCGGCCCACGAGGAAGCGCTGCTCCGGGACGGCGTGGCGGCGCGCCAGGTCGGGCCCGATGCGCAGCGCCGGGGGATCGGCGGGCTCGGCGGCGGCCTCGGCGCCGGCCCCGGGCCGGAGCACCGGCTCCTCGAGCCCGAAGGTGGCGCAGATCTCCGCCGCCATGCGCGCGAGCGGCTGCGCGCCGCGGAGCTTCTCGCGCGCGGCGCCCGGCACCACCGCGAGGTCGGCGAGGGCGTGGCCGACGAGCGCGAGGAGGTCCGAGAGCGCGCCGCGGTCGGCAGGGTGGCGAAGCGCGAGCCACTCGCTCGCGGCGAGCACCTGCGACGTGCCGCCGGGAGCGTGGAGCGCGTTCTGCGCGTAGGTCGCGCCGTCGGTGGTCGCGTCGGAGAGGCCGAGGAAGCGCAGCACCCCGGCCGTCACGAACGCGCGATCGTGCGCCTGCGCCGCCTCGAACAGCCGGTGGAGCGCGCGCCAGCTCTCGGGGCGTGCCGGGTCGGTGGCGAGGAGGCGGCGGTGCTCCTCGATCGCGGCGGGCGGGTCCGCGGTCTCGTAGAGCGCGGCGAGCTCGCGGCGCGCCTCGAGGCAGTCCGGGTCGGCGGCGAGCGCGCGGCGCAGCTCGTCGATCGCCCGCGCGCCGTCGCCGAGGGCGCCCGCGAGCACGCGCGCGCTGCGGAGGTGCGCCCGTGCGCGAGACGGCGGGTCGTGCGCGGCCTGGGTCGCGGCGGCGAGCGCGGCGAGTACGCCCGTGTCGGCGCCTCCGTCCGCGCGCAACCGCTCGGCGGTGGCGCGGGCGGCGGCGTGGTCCGGCGCGAGCGCGAGCGCCCGCTCGCACAGCGCGAGCGCCCCGGCCCGATCGCCGAAGCCGTCGGCGCGCACCTCGGCGAGCGCCACGAGGTGCGCCACGGCATCCGCGCCGGTCAGCGCCGGCAGCGCGACGAGCCGGCGCAGCGCGTCGGCGGCGGCCGGCCAGTTCCGCGCGTCGCGGTGGGCGCGCGCGAGCCGCGCCAGCGCCGCGGCGTCGTCGGGCGCCGCGTCGAGGGCGGCGTAGAGGTGGGAGAGGGCGCGCGGCGCGTCGCCGAGGGGGCCGTCGAACAGGCCGGCGAGCTCGAGGTGCACGGGCGCGAGCGCGGCGGGATCGCCGCCCGTCCCGAGGCACGCCGAAAGCTCCCGCGCGGCGTCGAGGGGCCGCCCGCCGTCGGCCAGGAGCCGGCCGCGGAGCACCAGCGCCTGCGGGGTCGCCGGGCAGAGCGCCAGCGCCCGATCGACGTCGGCGAGCGCGCGCAGCCGGTCGCCGAGGGTCCCGACCGCGAACCGCGCGGCGCCGAGCCACGCCTCGGCGGCCCGATCGGCGTCGGGCTCGTGGAGCGCGCGCAGCTCGCGCAGCTCGAGCCTGTCGGCGTCGTCGGCCGAATGGTCGAGGAGCGCCCCGAGGCGCGCCCGCGCCGCGGCGTGCGCCGGGTCGCGCTCGAGGGCGCGGCGGAGGTCCTGCGCGGCGCCGGCGGGGTCGCCGAGCCGTTCCTCGGCGACGACGGCGGCGTGCGTGAAGGCGTCCGCGGCGAGCGAGGCGTCGCGCAGCGTCGCGCCCTCGACGCGGAGCGTGGCGCGGGCGTCGGCCCACGCGCCGGCGCGCGCGTGGGCGCGGCGCAGCGCCTGGAGCGGCGCGAGCGCGTCCGGCGCGAGCGCGAGGCTCTCGCGGTAGGCGGCGACGGCGCGCGCGGCCTCGCCCGCGTCGTCCCACGCCTCGCCCGCGCGGAGCGCCCACAGGGCGCGGGCCGCCAGGTCGGAGGCCGCGTCGCGCCGCGCCTCGAAGTGGCCGGCGAGGGCGACGGCGTCCCCCGCGGCGCGGAGGTGCGCCTCGGCGAGCGGCGCCGCGAGGGGGTGCGAGGGTGCGAGCAGCGCCGCGGCGACCGCGTCCGGGCCCTCGTCGGGGCTGCCCCGTCCCGCGAGCGCCGCGGCCCCGAGCAGGCCCGCCGCGGCGCGGCGATCGGGCAGCGCGGCGGCGAGCGCGCGGTGCGCTCCGGCGACGCGCGAGGGGTCGCCGGCCGCCGCACCGAGGCGCGCGCGCAAGAGGAGCGCGCCCGGGTCGAAGGGCGCGGACTCGAGCGCCTCGCGGCAGAGGTCATCGGCCGCGGCCGCGTCGGCGAGCGGACCCGCGTGCAGGCGAGCGGCGGCGACCAGCGCGGCGGCGCGCTCGGGCCCGGCGATGGCGGCGGCGGCGCTGCGCCACGCCTGCGCCAGGTCGGCGTGGCGGCCGAGGGCGCGGAGGATCCGGTCGAGCGCGCGCAGCGACGGGCCGAACGCCGGCGAGAGGGCGAGCACCTCGGCGTGGACGTCGGCCGCCAGCGCCGCGTCGCCGAGGCGGGTCTCGCACAGCTCCGCGACCTCGGCGAGGAGGGCGGCCGCTCCCGCGGAGGGCCCGCGCGCCGCCGCGTCGGCCCGGAGCACCTCGACGAGCCCCTCCCAGTCGCCGCGTGCCCGGTAGACGCGCGCCAGCGCCGCGAGCGCGCCGGGGTGCGCGGGCGCGAGCGTGAGGACCTCGCGCCAGGCCGCCACCGCCTCGTCGTCGCGCCCGATGCGGTCGTGCAGGATCTCGCCCGACCGGAAGAGGAGGGCGGCCGCGGCGTCCGCGGACGGCGCCACCTCGGCCTCCGCGCGCGACATCGCGACGAGCTCGGCCCAGCGACCGGCGGCGGCGTAGAGCCGCCCGAGCCCGCGCAGCGACGGCTCGTGGCCCGGGTCCTGCGCGAGGAGGCGCTGGTGGGTCGCGATCGCCGCCGCCGCGTCGCCCAGGCCCTCCTCCTGCAGCTCCGCCACGCGCTGCAGGAGCGCGATGCGCTTCCGCGCGTCGCCCGTCACCGCGGCGAGCCGCTCGAGCAGCGCCACCGCGTCCGCGTGCCGCCCGGCGCGGGCGTGCAGCGCCGCGAGCGCGCGGAGCGCCACCGGGTCGTCCGGCGCGAGCGCGAGGAGCCGCTCGTACGCGCCCGCGGCGGCGTCCGGGTCGGCGAGGCGATCCTCGCGCAGCCGCGCCAGCCGGAAGAGCAGGGCCACCGCCTCGGCGCGGTCCTGCGTCGCCGCGAGGTCGCGCTCGAGGAGGGCGGCGAGCTCGGCGTGGCGGCCGTCGCGCTCGTAGATGCGCTCCAGCGCGGCGTGCGCCGAGACGAGCGCGGGCTCGAGCGAGAGCGCCTCCTCGTAGTGCGCCGCGGCGTCGCCGGGGCGGCCGAGCCGCTCCTCGAGCACCGCCGCCGCCTTGACGCAGCGGTGCGCCCGCTCGCGCGCGTCCGGCGCGGCATCGCGCTCGGCGAGGCAGGTCTCGTACACGCGCTGCCAGTCGCCGGTGCGGGCGTGGAGGCGCCCCAGCGCGGCGAGCGCGCCGCGGTGACCCGGCTCGAGCGCCAGGACCGCGCGGTAGCTCGCGACGGCCTCGTCGGGCTGCTCGAGCGCGCCGGCGCACAGCTCGGCGAGGCGCAGGTTGCCGGCGACGAGCGCGGCGCGGTCGCCCTCTCCCGGATGGGCCGCGCGGGCGCGGAGCACCTCGGCGAGCCGCTCCCAGTCGCCGCTCGCGTCGTGGAGGCGCGCCAGCGCGTCGAGCGCCACCGGATCGTCCCCGGCGGCGGCGCGCGCCTGGGTGAGCGCGTCGGCCGCGCGGGCGGCGTGCCCCTCCGCGCCTTCGAGGCGGGCGAGGGCGCAGAACGCGAGGGCCGCCTCGCGCGGCGAGGTGGCGGCGCGCGCGTCGGCTTCGAGCACGGCGGCGAGCGCCTCCGCGGTGGAGGCGAGCCGGCGCGCCGCGGCGCGGGCCGACGCGTTCCCCGGGTCGAGGTCGAAGGCGCGCTGCGCGAGCGCCGCGGCGCGCTCCTCGCCGCCGGCGCGCTCCTCGTCGACGGCGGACGCGGCGAGGAGCCAGGCGGCGGAGACGGCGCCGCCGCCCGCCCGCTCCGCGCACCGCTCCCAGGCGGCGGAGAGCGCCTCGGCGCTGCCGCCCCGCGCGGCGACGGCGGCCTCGCTCGCCGAGGCCGCGACGCTCGCGGCGTCGCCCTCGACCGCGCGCTGCAGCGCGGCGGCCGCCCCTTCGTGGTCGCCGAGCGCGGCGAGCGCCGCGCTCCGGGCGAGGGCGAGGTCCGCTGCATCGCGCGGGTCGGTCGCGGCGTGCGCCGCGGCCTCGAGCAGCTCGCACTCGAGCGCGAGGTCGCCGCACGCGCGCGCGGCGCGCCGCGCCGCCTCGAGGTTCGGCGCGAAGAGCCGGTCGATCTCGAGAGCGGCGCGGTAGCGCGCGAGGGCGCCCGCGTCGTCGCCGAGGCGCTCCTCGTGGATGCGCCCGGCCTCGTGGAGGAGGCGCGCCGCCGCGGGGTCGGCACCGAACGCCGCCGCCTCGCGCTCGAGGACCGCGGCCGCGGTCCGCCACTCGTCCGCGGCTGGAGATCCGGCGCCACTCGCATCGCGAATGGGCGGGGCGGGCCGCTCCTCCCCGGCGGCGCCGGGGAGGGCGCCCTCCGGGAGGATCGGCTGGATCACATCGGAGGCCGGCTCGAGCATGGGCGCCTCGCTGGAAGCTCGCGGAAGTGCCCGGAATTTCTAGCATGCGCCCGGAAGGGGCACAAGCGTCCGCCTTCGCTCAGGGTGAAGCAGGCGGCGGCGACCCGCCGGCCGGCGGTGTCGCCGGAGGCGCGGGCGGCGGCGGCAGGTCGGCCGCCTCGAGCTCGTACCGGTCGATCTCGCCACGCTGCTTCAGGATCTCGAGCGCGCCCTTCGTCACCCGGGCCTTGTCCTCGCCCTGGAGCTTCACGATGCGCGGCGCGAGCGGCGTCTCGCCCTTGCGCGTCGGCGCGGGCGGCACGACGGCGATAGCCCAGCTGTCGCCGAGGTCCTTGTCGATCGTGACCTGGCACTCGACGGTACCGATGAACGCCTTCGCCATCCGTCCTCCGTTTTTCGTGTGAAGGGGCGCCGAATCTAGCCTAAAAGCCGCGCATGAGAAACCTGCTCCTCGCCTGCGCGCTCCTCGCCTGCGCCTGCGCCGGCCCGCGCTCGCGCAAGGCCACGGGCGAGGCGGTGCTGTCGATCGGGGGCAAGGTGGAGCAGGGCCCTTCCACGTTCGGCCGCGCCGACCTCGCGACCCTGCCGCGCCGCTCGTTCCGCGCCATCCCGCCCGGCGCCGACGCACCCCAGAAGTACGACGGTGTGGCCATCGCGGCGGTGCTGTCCGACGTGGTGGAGCTGGGCAAGGGCGTCGACACCGTCACCTTTTATGGCAAGGACGGCTACGTCGCGCCCGTCCCGCTCGCGGGCATCCGCCAGCTCCGGCCGGTGCTCGCCGACACCGTCGCGGGGGCGCCGGCGCAGGAGCTGCAACTCGCGTGGCCGAACGTCGATCAGCCCGGCATCGACACCGACCCGCGCATGCGCTGGTGGTGGGTGGGCGGGGTCACGAAGCTCGAGGTGAACGCCTGGGTCGCGACCTACGGCCGGGCGCTGCGCGTCCCCGCGGGCGGGAGCGACGACGCGCGGCTCGGCGCCGACGTGTTCAGCGTGCAGTGCATGGGGTGCCACAAGCTGCGGACCGTGGGCGGCACGCGCGGCCGCGACCTCACGCAGATCGCCGCGGGCAAGGACCCGCAGGCGTTCGCCGCGTCGATGCGCCCGCACCTCGAGAAGGTCGCACCGGAGAAGCTCGCTCCAGGGAACGAGCCCGCGCCCGCGTCGCTGCGGCAGGTCGCGGCGTTCCTGCGCGAGGTCCAGGTCGGCGGCGCGAGGCCCGAGGAGGAGTTCCCGCCGCCGGAGCCCGTTGCGCCGCGACGCCCGGGCACGGCGCCCGGGCCGACGGGCTACTGAAGCATCAGGCCTGGTTCGGGGGCCACGAGATGAAGTCGAGGCGCGGCGCGCCGGCCTCGAGCCTCCGCGCCTGGCCGTCGCGCCAGCGCCGCGCGGCGTCGGTCGCGGTTGCGAGCTCCGCGCGGAACGGGCCGAGCGCGACCCCGGCGAAGACCTCGGGGAACTGCGAGAGCCGCTGCTCGGCCGACTCGAAGAGCTTCACCGCGCCGGCGGGGCGCGCATCGCGGAGGCCTTTCACGAAGCCCGCCGCCACCTGGATGAGCCCCTGCAGGAGCGCGCGGACCTGGCCGGTCTCGACCCGCCACGCCTCCTCCCACGCCTCGTGCGCCTCGAAGTAGCGGCCGGCGACGTAGAGCAAGCGGCCGCGTGCGAGGGCGCTGCGGGTTTCGGGGCGAAGATCGAGGGGGCTCATGTGCGGCGCTCCGGGTGAATCGTCCGGCTGCGTCACGTCTGACACCCGCCCGGAGCCATCGGCGCCCCCACGGCCCAATGACACCCTGATCCCTCGCGCCCCTCAGATCGCCCAGATGTAGCCGATGCGGACGCCCACCAGCTCGGCGATCTGCTTCGCCACCTGGCGGCCGTCGCGCCCTGCGACCCAGCGCGGGATGACGATGTGGAACTCGCCGTTGGTCAGCTCCGCCGCGCTCGCGAAGAGCTGCCAGCGGCTCGCGAGATCCTCGAGGGTGAGCGCGCCCTGCGCCGCCACGACGTCCAGGAAGATCGGCCGCGGCGCCTGGCAGAACAGGCTCGGGCGGTGGTCCTTCATCGCGCCGTGGATGACCTCCGGCGCCTCCCAGCCCGGCAGGTCGGCGCGCACGCCTCCGTAGCCGGCGAGCGGCAGTGCCTCGGCCATGAGACGGATGGCCGCCTCCCTGCTGAAGCTGCGGCCTGGGATGTCCAGGCCGATGTCGCTCTCGTTCATCACGTGTCTAACGATGGTCCCGCGCGGACCGATGTGCACGCACGCACCGTGACGGCCTTGCGGACGCACGAGCGGCAGGCGACCGACCGTGACGCGCCCATGACAGCCGGCGCGCAATGTGATCGCGCTCGCTCGACGCTCATCAACGGAGAGGTCGCATGGCTCGCGCGCCCGCGCAGCGGAACGAAATGCAGTGGCTCAAGTCCGCGCCGTTCTTCGCGGTGCACGCCGTCGCGCTCTGGGCGGTGGTCTTCACGCGCCCGACGCCGGGGCTGCTCGCGCTCGTCGCGCTCGGCTACTTCGGCCGGATGTTCGGCATCACCGCCGGCTATCATCGCTACTTCTCGCACCGCGCCTACCGCACCTCGCGCGCGTTCCAGTTCGTGCTCGCGCTCCTCGGCACGACCGCCACGCAGAAGGGCCCGCT
This sequence comes from Anaeromyxobacteraceae bacterium, assembly GCA_045802735.1. Taxonomy (GTDB): domain Bacteria; phylum Myxococcota; class Myxococcia; order Myxococcales; family Anaeromyxobacteraceae; genus Anaeromyxobacter_A. The sequence continues at coordinate 15,729 of JBJMQK010000492.1, forward strand.
CTGGTGGGCGGCGCACCACCGCGATCACCACCGCTATTCCGACCGTCCCGACGACATCCACTCGCCCGTCCAGAGCGGGTTCTGGTGGAGCCACGTCGGCTGGATCCTGTCGCGCCGCCACGACGCCACGAAGCTCGACCGCGTGAAGGATCTCGCGCGCTTCCCCGAGCTGCGCTGGCTCGATCGCTGGCACGTCGTGCCGGCGCTCGCCTACGCCACGCTGCTGTGGGCCGTGGGAGGCGCCCCGGCGCTGCTCTGGGGCTACTTCGTCTCGACGGTGCTCCTCTGGCACGCGACGTTCCTCGTGAACTCGCTCGCGCACGTCATCGGGCGGCGACGCTACGACACGGACGACGCGTCGCGGAACAGCCTCGTCATCGCGCTCCTCACGATGGGGGAGGGCTGGCACAACAACCACCATCACTACCAGTCGACGGCGAACCAGGGCTGGTACTGGTGGGAGATCGACCTGACCTACTACGTCCTGCGGGCGCTCGCGGCGGTCGGGGTCGTCCGCGACCTGCGGCTCCCGCCGGCGGCGGTGCGCGACGCGCGCGGGCCCGCTGCTCCCACCGTGGCCGGAGCGCCCGCGCCGGCGCCCGTCCCCGAAGCGGTCGCCGACCCGACCTGAGGCCGAGGCGCGGCGCGGCACGGGCGCGCGGGCTAGACTCCCCCGCACCTCGGGGAGGACTGAACGTGAACGCACGAGAGCTCTGGGCCCGCTACCGCCGCTTGCTGTGCGAGGTGCCGTCGCTCGGCCTCTCGGTCGACCCGAGCCGCACCCGGATCGACGACGCCTTCCTCGCGCGCACGGCGCCGGCGCTCGAGCGGGCCTTCGCGGCGATGGACGCGCTCGAGAAGGGCGCGATCGCGAACCCCGACGAGGGGCGGATGGTCGGGCACTACTGGCTCCGCGCCCCGGCGCTCGCGCCGACGCCCGCGCTGCGCGCCGAGATCGAGGGCGCGCTCCGCGCGGTGAAGGCGTTCGCCGCCGACGTCCACGCGGCGAGGGTGAAGCCGCCGCGGGCGACGCGCTTCACCCAGCTCCTGTGCGTCGGCATCGGCGGCTCCGCGCTCGGCCCGATGTTCGTCGCCGACGCGCTCGGCGACCCGGCGCGCGACCGCATGACGCCGCACTTCCTCGACAACACAGACCCCGACGGCTTCGCGCGCGTGCTCGGCGGGCTCGGGCCGCGCCTCGCCGAGACGCTCGTCGTCGTCACCTCGAAGAGCGGCGGCACGCCCGAGACGCGGAACGGCATGCTCGCCGCGCGGGCGGCGTTCGCGGCGGCGGGCCTCGAGTTCGGCCCGCACGCCGTCGCGGTGACGCAAGTCGGCTCCGCCATGGACGAGGTCGGGCTGCGCGAGGGGTGGCTCACGCGCTTCCCGATGTGGGACTGGGTCGGCGGCAGGACGAGCGAGACCTCGGCGGTGGGGCTCGTGCCGGCGGCGCTGCAGGGCCTCGACGTCGACGCGCTGCTCGAGGGGGCGGCGCGCTGCGACCTCGCGACGCGCGTCCACGACGCGCTCCGGAACCCGGCGGCGCTGCTCGCGCTGTGCTGGCTCGAGGAGACGGGCGGCCAGGGCGGCAAGAAGGCGATGGTGGTCCTCCCGTACAAGGACCGCCTCGTGCTCTTCAGCCGCTACCTGCAGCAGCTCGTCATGGAGTCGCTGGGGAAGCGGCTCGACCTCGAAGGCCGGAGGGTGGACCAGGGGATCTCGGTCTACGGCAACAAGGGCTCGACCGATCAGCACGCCTACGTCCAGCAGCTGCGCGACGGGGCGAACGACTTCTTCGCGGTGCTCGTGCGCGTGCTCGAGTCGGGCGGCGCCCGCGTCGAGGTCGAGCCGGGCGTCACCGCGGGTGACTACCTCCACGGCTTCCTGCTCGGGACGCGCGCGGCGCTCTTCGAGAACGAGCGCGCCTCGGTCACGATCACGGTGCGCCGCGTGGACGCGCGGACGGTGGGCGCCCTCATCGCGCTCTTCGAGCGCGCCGTGGGGCTCTACGCGTCGCTCGTCGGCGTGAACGCCTACCACCAGCCCGGGGTCGAGGCCGGCAAGAAGGCCGCGGCGACGGTGCTGGCGCTCCAGGCGAAGGTCCTCGCCGCGCTCGCGCCCGAGCCGCGCGACGCCGAGGCGCTCGCGCAGGCGGCGGGCGCGCCCGACGAGGCCGAGACGGTGCACCACCTCCTCGAGCACCTGGCCGCGAACGGCCGCGCGCGCCGCGAGGGCGACGGCGCGGCGGCGCGCTACGCCAGGGCGTGACGCGCGGCGACGACCGCCTACAAATACACCGACCGGCGCGCCGCGACGTCGCGGTCGAGCATGTCCTGGAGCGCGGAGCGGGTGCGCTCGGTCAGCTCGAGGACCTGCGCCGGATCGTCGGCCGCCGCGGCGCCGAGCGCGGCGGTGTCGATGGGCTCGCCGAAGTGCACGGACCAGCGCGAGGGCAGCGGCAGGAAGGACAGGAGCCCGAGCGGCAACGTCGGCGCGAGCGCCGCCGGGAGCCCGAGGCGCTCGGAGAGCCAGCCCGCGCGCGCGAACGGCGCCGCGGTCTCCTCGCTGCCGACGATCGCGCAGGGCACGATGGGCGCGCCGCTGCGCAGCGCGAGCTTCGCGAACCCCCCGCGCCCGAAGCGCTGCACCTTGTAGCGCTCCGACCAGGGCCGCCGCGCGACGCGGCTCCCCTCCGGGAAGACCGCGATGACGCGGGCCTCGCCGAGGAGGTGCAGCGCGTTCTCGGGGGTGGCCGCCGCGGCGCCGAGGCGGGTGGCGAGGCCGCCGACGACGGGCATCCTCAGCGCGTGCTCGTCGAGGAGCGGCCGCAGCTCGCGGCGCGCGGGGTGCTCGCGGTGCAGCGCGATCCGGAGCACGAGCGCGTCCCAGGGGAGCGCCCCGCCGTGGTTCGCGACGAGGATGACGGGGCCGGCCGCCGGCACGACCTCGATGCGCCGCACCGCGACCCGCCACCAGGAGCCGTAGAGGAAGTCGAGGACCGGCGCGGCGCGCGCGACGAGCTCGCGATCCATGCCGAAGAAGTCGAGCTCGCCCGGGCCGTCGAAGAGCCGCCCCAGCGAGGCGAGGCCGGCGAGGCGCTCCTTGAGGGCGGGGAGGGCGCTCGCGACGGCCGCGAGGAGGTCGCGCGCGTGCGCGCCGGAGGCCTCCTCCCGGGCGAGGTCGGCGAGCCGCTCGGCCGCCCCGACGGCGACGTCGGCGACGCGCCCCATCTCGCGCTCGAGCTTTCGCTCGATCGAGGCGATGCGGGCGTCGAGCTCGGTGGGTGAGTCCGCGGCGGGCGCCGGAGGGGAGGTCGGGCCCCTCAGCTCCGCGCCCTCCATGCCAGCGACGTCGTCGGGCGTGGCGTCGTCGCCCGTCGGCTCCGGGCGCGCGGCCCTGCGCTCGGGGCGAACGGACGGGGAGCGAACCGGTTCCTCGACGCGCGAGGTCGGCGCCGGGGGTGAGGTCGGGCCCCTCAGCTCCGCCCCTTCCATGCCAGCGATGTCGTCGGGCAGCTCGCCGTCCGAGGTCGCCGAGGACGCCGCGACGCGATCGGGCTCCGGCGGGACCGCGGCCACCGACGGGATCGGGCGCTCCGCGGCGCCGCGCAGGAACGGGTCGTTGCCGAGCGCGGGCCGGGCGGCCTTCGGGGCGGCGCGCTTCTTCCCTCCGCCCGCGGCCTTCGCGCGCGGCTTCTTCGTCGAACCCTTGGCAGCCATGGTCCGGCCTATACCCATCCCGGCGCGATGCGTCAAACGGTCATTCGCGCCCCCGTGGCAAGTCAGGTGGGCGTGCTAGAAGGCGCCGTGCCGCGCATCGAGGTGTTGCCGCCCGGGCTCGTGAACCAGATCGCCGCCGGCGAGGTGGTCGAGCGCCCCGCGTCGGTCGTGAAGGAGCTCGTCGAGAACGCGATCGATGCGGGCGCGCGCCAGATCCTGGTCGACGTCGAGGAGGGCGGGCTCGCGCTCGTGCGGGTGACCGACGACGGCTGCGGCATGGCGCCGGACGACGCGCGCGTGGCCCTCGAGCGGCACGCCACCTCGAAGCTGCGGGATGTCGCCGGGCTCGCCGCGATCGCGACCATGGGCTTCCGCGGCGAGGCGCTCCCGGCGATCGCGTCGGTGTCGCGCCTGCGCCTCGACACGTGCGACGAGGGCGGCGCCGCCGGCACCCGCCTCGTCATCGAGGGCGGCGCGCTCGTCGAGGAGGGCGCCGTCGCGCGCGCGCGCGGCACGACCATCGAGGTGCGCGACCTCTTCTACAACACGCCGGCGCGCCGGAAGTTCATGCGCGGGCCGCCCACCGAGACGGGCCACGCGACCGAGGCCGTGATCCGCCTCGCGCTCGCCCACGCCGGCGTCGCCTTCACGCTGCGCTGTGGCGCGCGCGTCGCCCGCGGCACGCCCGCCGGCGCTCCGCTCGCCGAGCGCGCCGCCGCCGCCCTCGGCCGCGATGCGGCGCGCCGGCTCGTCCCGCTGGACTGGACGCGCGGCGAGGTGCGCGTCCACGGCGCGGTGACGGCGCCGGATCACTCCGAGGCGACCGCGCGCGGGCTGTACCTGTACGTCAACGGGCGCTTCATCCGCGATCGCTCCGCCGCGCACGCAGTGCTGCGCGCGTTCGCCGGGACCCTCCCGCACGGCCGCCACCCGGCGGGCGTCGTCTTCATCGAGCTGCCGCTCTCGCGGGTGGACGTGAACGTCCACCCGCAGAAGCTGGAGGTCCGCTTCGCCGACGCCCGCTCGGTCCAGGACGCCATCTTCCACGGCGTCGCCGAGGCGCTGCGGACCGCCCCGTGGCTGCGTCACGCGGCGCGCGGCGGGGCGGAGCCGGTCGCGGGCGGCCCGCTCGGCGGGCTGGCAGAAGCCGGCGTGGCGCTCG
>JBJMQK010000212.1:0-10568 GCA_045802735.1 Anaeromyxobacteraceae bacterium
CGAGCCGCTCCTCCCGGCCCGGATCGAGCCGCATGACGCCGCCCTCGAGGAGGAGCTCGCCCCCCATGGCGATGCGGATGTGCGCCGGGTCGAGCGCGAGGCGCAGCGCGCCGAGGTGCTTTCCCACGGCGCAGAGGAGCCGCCCGACGTTCGGGTCGTTGCCGTTCACCGCGCACTGGAAGAGCGGCGAGTTCACGATGGCCTTGCCCACGCCGCGCGCGACGGCGCGGTCGGGCGCGCCCGTCACCTGCACGCGGATGACGTGGTGCACTCCCTCGCCGTTGCGGACGACGTCCTCGGCGAGGTCGCGGCACACGCGGGCGAGCGCCGCGCGGAAGGGGGCCGCGGCCGGGCGGGGCCGCGCGCCGGACGCGGCGAGCACGACCATGTCGGAGGTGCTCGTGTCGGAGTCGATCGTGATGGCGTGGAAGCTCGCCTCGACCGCCTCGTCGAGCGCGCGCCGCAGCTCCTCGCGCGCGACGTCGAGATCGGTCATGAGGAAGACGAGCATGGTCGCGAGGTTCGGCTCGATCATGCCCGCGCCCTTGGCGATGCCGACGATCGACCCTCCCTCGACCTCGGCGCGGCGCACCTTGGGGAAGAGGTCGGTGGTCATGATCGCCTCGGCCGCGGGGAGCGCGCTCCCGCGCTGCAGGGCCTGTGCGGCGCGGGGCAGCGCCTCGATCATCGCGCCGTCGGGGAGCCGCCAGCCGATGACGCCGGTCGACGCCGGGAGCACCTCCGCCGGTGCGAGGCCGAGCGAGGCCGCCGCCGCCGCGCACACGCGCTCCGCTGCCGCGACGCCGTCCGGCGCGCAGACGTTCGAGACCTTGTTGTTCACGACGATCGCGCCGAGCCGGGCGCCGGCGAGCCGCTCGCGCGCGACCAGGATCGGCGCGCCGGGAAAAGCGTTCGTGGTGAGCTTCGCGGCGAACGCGCTCGTGGGCCGGTCGAGCGCGAGGAGCGTGAGGTTCATGCGCGAGGGCTTCGGCACCTCCACCGGCGTGAAGGCGAAGCTCGCCGCGCCCACCCGGAAGCCCGCGGGCAGCGGCGCCTGGGCGAGGAGCCAGGCGCGGTGCTCGGCCTGCGACGCGAAGGTGAGGGAGGTGCTGGGCATGGTGCCCCTCCTAGCCCGCGCGCCGCGCCCGCGTCAATCGCGCCTCCCCCCGTTCGCCCTGAGCGTAGCGCAGCGGAGTCGAAGGGCGGCGCTCAGCGCGCTTCAGCCCGCGCGAGCAGGACCACGGCCCCGATGATGAGCGCGCCGCCGGCGAGGCGGAGCGGCGTCACCTGCTCGCCGAGGAAGGCCGCCGCGAGCGCGAGCGTGAAGGCGGGCTCGAGCGTCGAGTACACCGAGGCGCGCACCGGCCCGAGGCGCTCGAGGCCGGCGAGGAAGAGGCCGATCGCGAGCACGGTGCAGACGACCGCGATGGCCGCGATCGCGCCCCACCCCGCCGCGGTCGCCGGCAGGTGCAGCCCGCGCAGCGCGGCGACGATGGCGTACACCGCGCCGGCGGAGGTGGTGACGATCGCCGCCGACGCCGTCGAGCCGACGTCCGCCGGCAGGCGGCTCCCGGCGAGGATGTACACCGCGTAGATCGAGGCCGCGAGCAGCCCGAAGCAGACGCCGAGCGGCGTGCCGTCGCCGGCGCGGCCGATGGTGAGCACGCTGCCGAGGAGCGCGAGGCCCACCGCGCCGAGCTGGACGCGCGAGAGCGGGTGCCCGAACACGGCGCGCGAGAGCAGCGCCACGAGCGCGGGGTAGAGGTAGAGGAGGAGCGCCGCGAGGCCCGCCGATCCGAGCGTGAGCGCGGTGAAGTAGGCGAACGCCTGACCCGCGTACCCCACCGCGCCCATGGCGACGAGGATCGCGAGCGGCTTGCCGCGCGGGAACCGCCCGCCGCGCGCGAGGAACGCCCCCCAGGTGATCGCCGCCGCCGCCGAGAAGCGGAGCAGGAGCAGCGTCTGGGTGTCGACGCCGCCCGCGTACGCGGCGCGGGCGAAGACCGGCATGCTGCCGAAGCACAGGGCCGACGCCGCGATGCAGGCGATGCCCGACGCGGTGCGGTCCTTCCGCGCGGGGGCCGCGGCTGGTGCGGGGTCGGGGGCGTTGAGGTCTTCTGCGGCGCGCACGCGGGCGCGAAGTCTAACCTTTCACGCGCGGTCGCGGAAATCTCCCGCGAAGCGCTCGACGGTCGAGAGCAGCGCATCGATCCCGAACGGCTTCGCGAGGAACGCCTGCGCGCCGGCGGGCGCGTCGTGGGACGCCGAGACGACGACGACCGGCGTCTCGCAGAGCTCGCAGTCATCGACGAGCGCCTCCATCACCTGCCAGCCGCTCATCACCGGCATCATGAGGTCGAGGAGGATGAGGCAGGGCGCCATGGCGTGCGCGAGCGCGAGCGCCTCACGGCCGTCGCGTGCCTGGACGACGGTGTAGCCGTCTGCCTCGAGGAGGTCGCAGAGGGACTCGCGGAGATCGCGTTCATCGTCGACGATGAGGACCGGTCTGGACATGAGCCTTTCCGATGCACGGCACGGGTGCAGCAAGGCCTTCCGCTTTCGAGCGAGCGTTGTGTCTGGCCCGAGCGGCGAGCGCTGTCAACGCGAACCGTGAGGGCCACCGGGGTGCCCGGCGACCGCCCGCCGCGCCGCTTCTTCGATCGCGTCGGCGAGCAGGCGCGAGGCGTCGGGGACGCCCTTGAACCCGGGGAAGCCCTGCATGTCCACGACCCAGGGCTCGCCGCGGCTCATCACCACGTCCACGCCGAAGAGGCCGACGCCCAGCGCCTCGCCGCAGCGGCGCGCCAGGGCGGCGAGCTCGGGCGCGACCTCGAACGGCCGCCCGAGCTTGTCCTCGTAGGTGACGGGTGGCCAGACCCGCTTCACGCCGAAGGTCCTCCCCTGCGCGACGTAGAGCTTGAGGTCGGCCTCGTCGGGCGCGTGGAACCGCTGCGCGAAGAAGAGCGCCTCCTCGCCCGCCGCGGCGCCTGCACCGAGCTCGTTCGCGTCGCGCACGACGCGCACGCCGCGCCCCTGCGTCCCGCGGTAGGGCTTCACGATGAGGGGGCCGCCGGCGAGGAGCGGCGCGAAGAGCGCGGGGCTCGGCCCGATCCAGGTCTCCGGGACGGGGACGCCCGCCGCCTGGAGGATGCGCGTCGAGACGACCTTGTCGCGGAGCGCCGCCGCCGCCGGGTAGGGGTTCAGGATCGCCGCGCCCTGGTGGTGCAGCGCGCCGGCGAGGCTGAGCGCGGTCTCGGTGCCGGACTTGAGCACGTAGAGGTCGTGCTCCAGGCGCACGCGCGCGAGGTCGGTGAGCTCCTCGTCCGGGTAGAGCAGCGTCACGTCGACGCCGCGATCGCCGAGGATCCGGAACACCTCCGGCATGATCGGGCTCTTCTTGCCCGGCGGATGTCTCGCTACGAGAAAAGCGATCTTCACGAGCAGCGATCTCCCTCCTGCGAATAAACCGCGGCCCCGCGCGGAGCGGACGCGGTCCCTTGGGGCCCCCGCGCGGTGCGCCACATCGGCGCCGGCGCGCCTCGCCCGGACGGTTTCGCTTCGCGTGACGGCCGCTTACGTTGCAAGCATGGGCTCCGTCAACAGGGTGGCGCTCGCCGAGCAGGCTTACCGCGACGCGCTTGCGGCCGCGCGCGCGGATTCCTCGCCGCACACCTGGCGGCGCCTCGTGCGGGCGGGCCAGAACCTGCGCGACGCGCAGCCGAAGCGCGCGGGCGCCCTGCGCGGCGGGGCCGGGCCGTCGGTGCTCCTCGTCGAGGACGACGCGGCGACCCGCGAAGCGCTGCGCGACATCCTCTCCGAGCAGCGCATCCGCGTGTGGACGGCGACGGACGGCTGCGCAGCGCTCGAGCTCCTGCGCTCGGGGCGCATCACGCCATCGGTCATCGTCATGGATCTCTTCCTGCCGCGGATGAGTGGCTTCGAGCTGCGCGAAGCGCTCCGCGGCGACGCGGCGCTCGCGCGCATCCCGGTCGTGGCGATGAGCGGCGACCGCAACGCGCAGATCGACGCCGCGCGCCGCTTCGAGAAGCCGTTCGACGCGACGGATCTCGTCGAGGCGCTGCTCGAGCTGGCGCAGTCGGCCTAGCGGCGGGCGGCCGCGACGAGGAACGCGACGGTCACGAGGCCGTCGCCGGACGAGGACGCCGAGGTGACCGCGGCGCCGTGCCGGCGGGCGATGTCGCCGACGCGCTCGAGCGCCGACGCGCCCTGCGAGGCCGCCGGGCGCCACGGCACGCCGAAGGCGATCGCGACGGCGATCTGGTTCCCTTGCCGCTCCACCTTGGCCTCCGCCGGGCGGCAGCCGTCGGCCTCGGCCGCCGCGACGACGTCGCGGAGGAGCGAGGCCTCCGGCGACGCGGTCGGGCCGAGGGGGAAGATCGCCGCCATGCCGCGGGGCGGGGTTGGACGCGGGAGCGCGTCGCGCGGATCGCCGTGCGGTGGCTCGGGGCGCTCGTGGGTGTAAGTCGCGGGGAGCATGCGCGCTCGGGCGAGGCCGTGGTGAGGGGGGCAGGGGCCCGCAGCCTCGCGCCGAGCCCCCGTTGCGACGGTGAGCCCGCGCGCCCGCGCCGGACAGCGCCCGTTCGGAGGTGCGCTCCGGCCGTGACCCGCGACCGCAAACGTTTCACAGCGGCGCTCAGTTCACGTGATCCCCGACCGTCAACGGCCGCCGCTGTGAGGAGATCCGGCGCCTGCGGCGCCTCAGTCCGGGGGGAGAGACTCTCCCCCCGAGACCCCCTATCGCAAGCGTCACATCAAGTGAGCAGCGTATCAGCCGGTCGCGAGCTGGACGGCCTTCCTGAGCCCGGCGTAGGGCAGGCGCTCCTGCGCCTCGGCCGGCGCGAGCCAGGCGTGCTCGGCGTGCTCGTCGGAGAGGCGGCACTCGAAGCCGGGCGGGAGGCGCGCCGCGAAGGCGGTCTCCTCGGCGATGCGCACGCCCGCCGCCGCGCCGCCCTCGACGAGCCGCGGGTCGAGGGCGAAGGCGTGCGTGTAGGCGAGCGCGCTCACGAGCACGTCGGCCCCGGTCTCCTCGCAGAGCTCGCGCCGCGCCCCCGCCTCGGGTGCCTCCCCGGGCTCGAGGCGCCCCGTCACCGGCTGCCAGAACCCGCCCCGCGCCTCGGAGCGGCGCAGGAGCAGCACGCGCCCGTCGGCGCCGACCGGCACGACCGACACGGTGCGGAGGTCGGGCGCGCGGTCGACGCGCGCGCGGCCGAAGAGCTCGACCACGGCGGCCGCGAGCCGCTCCAGGACCTCCCCCGTGGGCGGGAGCGCCCGTCCTCGCGCGCGCAGCTCCTCGGCGAGGCTCGTGACGCCGAGGCGCGGGTCCGCGATGCCGCACGGCACGATGACCTGGAAGTGGCGCAGGTCGGGCGCGACGTTGAACGCGAAGCCGTGGCTCGTCACCCAGCGTGCGAGGTGGACGCCGACGGCGCCGATCTTCTTGTGCCCCACCCACGCCCCGCGGTGCTCCTCGTGGCGGCCCGCGGCGATGCCGTAGGCGTCGCAGGTGCGGATCATCGCCTCCTCGAGCGTCGCGACGTACTTCCGCACGTCGGGGCGCTGCGAGAGGTCGAGCACCGGGTAGCCGACGATCTGCCCCGGCCCGTGGTAGGTGACGTCCCCGCCGCGGTCGGTCTCGTGGATCTCGAACCCCTGCTTCCGGAGCCACTCCGGCGCGGCGAGGATGTTCGCGCGCCCGGCGCTGCGGCCGAGCGTGAGCACCGGCGGGTGCTCGAGCAGGAAGAGGTGGTCCGTCGCGGGCGGCGCCGCGGCGCGGACGGCGTCGCCGGCGAGCGCCATGAGGCGAAGCCCGTCGTCGTACTCGACGCGGCCGAGCTTGTGGACGTGCAGGGTGCGCATGGGCCCGCCCTTCGACTCCGCTGCGCGGAGCCTGTCCTGAGCGTAGGCCGCGCAGCGGCCGGAGTCGAAGGGCTCAGGGTGAACGGGGGAAATCCCGCTCACGCCTGAGCCGGGGCCCCGGCGGAGCGCTCCTTCCGCGGGCGCTCGGGGCGGTTGATGGCGTGGATGGCCTCGCCGAGCGCCGCCTTGCACGCCTCCATGAAGGCCTCCGGCAAGGTCGGGTGCGCGTGGACCGTGAGCGCGACGTCCTCGACGTACGCTCCCATCTCCAGCGCGAGCGAGGCCTCGGCGATGAGGTCCGACGCCTCGGGGCCGACGATGACGGCGCCGAGGAGCAGCTTCGTCGCGCGGTCGGCGATGACCTTCACGAACCCCTCGGTGTGGTCGATGGCGATGGCGCGGCCGAGCGCCGCGAAGGCGAACTTGCCGGTGATGGGGTCGTAGCCCTGCGCCTTCGCCTCGTCCTCGGAGAGGCCCACCTGCGCCACCTCGGGATCGGTGAAGATCGCCGCCGGCATGGAGATCCAGTCGCGCACCGACTTGTGCCCGGCGATCACCTCGGCCGCGATCTCACCCTCCTTCGACGCCTTGTGGGCGAGGAGCGGCGGGCCGGCGAGGTCGCCGATGCAGTAGATGGACGGCACGCTCGTCTGCATGCGCTCGTTCACCTCGACGAAGCCCTTGGGCGTGAGCTTCACGCCCACCTTGTCGAGGCCGATGCCCTCGGCGTTGGGGCGGAACCCGACCGCGACGAGCACCTTGTCGCAGGCGATCGCCTCCTCCTTCCCGCCGACCTCGATCTTCACCGACAGCTCACCGCCCTTGCGCTCGAGGCCCTTCGCCTTCGCGCCGACGTGCACCGTCGCCTCGCGCTGGCGCAGGCCCTTCTGCACGAGCCGGACGGCCTCGGGATCGATGCCGGTGAGGATCGACGGCAGCGCCTCGACGACCGTCACCTTCGAGCCGAGCTTCGCGTAGACCGTGCCGAGCTCGAGCCCGATGATGCCGCCGCCGATGACGACGAGGCGCTTCGGCAGGTCGGGGAGGTCGACCGCCTCCTTCGCGCTCCACACGTCCTTGCCGTCGAACTCGAAGCCGGGGATCTGCACCGGCCGCGCGCCGGTCGCGACGATGAACGCCTGCGCCTCGACGCGGACCTTCTCGCCGTTGCCCGCGGGCTCGACCTCGACCGCGTTCGGCGCGACGAACGTGGCGGTGCCCTTCACCACCTCGACGCCGTTCCCCTTCTCCAGCATGCCGACGCCGCCGACGAGCTTCTTCACGACGTCGTTCTTGAACTGGCGGAGCTTCGCGATGTCGACCTTCGGCTCCGCCGAGATGCCGCGCTCCGCGGCGCCGCGCAGGTCCTCGACGAGGTTCGCGGCGGCGATGAGCGCCTTCGAGGGGATGCACCCCCAGTTCAGGCACACGCCGCCGAGCGCCTCCTTCTCGACGAGCCCGACCTTCTTGCCGAGCTGCGCGAGGCGGATCGCCGCGACGTAGCCGCCGGGACCCGCGCCGATCACCACCGCGTCGAACGTCTTCGTGGCCATGTCGCTCCCCCAGGGGTTCGGGCGGCGAATATAACGGCCGCCCCGCGGCGCGGCGGAAAATGCGGGCGGCGCCGCTACGGGCCGAGCACGACGACGAATCCGCCGGGCGGACCCGGCTCCACCACCACACCCGGAGCCACCTCGACCGGCGCGCCGAACACGGAGCTGGCGCCCACGATGACGTCGCCGCCCGGCGTCGCGGAGAGGCTGGCGGCCCGGGTGGCGGCGCGGCCGTCGCAGGCGACGTCGCGGAGCTCGTGCGAGGCGAGGAGCGCGCCGTCGAGCGCGAAGCGACCCACGGCGAGCGCGCCGCAGCCCGCACCGGGGCCCGTCCCGTAGAGCGCGCCGGCTCCGTCGAGCGAGGTGTGGGCGCCGTCGAGGGGCAGGTCGAGCGTGCGGACGAGGTGGCCGTCCGCGCCACCGAGCACGACCGCCTCCCGGCCGGAGCTCAGCACGACCTCGCCGCCGGGCGCGACGCTCACGTCTCCCCCGAGGCGCTCCGTCGCCGCGCGCCAGATGCGGTGTCCCGTCGCATCGTACTTCCCGAGATTGCGAAACGACGCACCGGCCACGGGATCGAGGAATTGCACGTACAGCGCGCCGCTCGCGTCGAACGCGGGCGCGGCCCCGAGGTCCGCCTCGTCCGGCACGGTCCACAGGAGCTTCCCGTCGGGCGAGTAGACCTGGACCGTGCTGGAGACGTGCGCCGCGATGCGCCCCGTCGCGTCCACCGCGATCGCGTTCGGGTTCGTCCCGGTGTTCGGGACGGCCACCTGCCACCGCACCGCTCCGTCGGCGGCGAAGGCGAGGAGCGCACCGTGCGGCACCGGCCCCGCGCCCGCCTCGAGGACCGTGCCACACGGGCCCTGCGCCGGCTCGAAGCAGTCCCAGGCGAGCGCGAGCACCGCGCCGCCGTCGGGTGTCGCCGCGAGCGCGCGCCCGGACGCGGCGAAGTGCCGGGCGTCGCCGAAGCGGCGGGACCAGAGGACGGCGCCGCTCGCGTCGCGCTTCTCCACGACGAGGTCCTGGCGCAGCAGCGCCGGCGAGCGCGCCGCGATGAACGCCTCGCCGCGCGATCCGGCCGCGACGGCGAGGACCTCGCCGGCGACCGCGGCAGACCAGCGCCGCTTGAGCCGCGGGACGCGCTCGAGCGGCGCGACGCCGCCCTGCCCCGCCGCGGGCGTGGCGATGACGAAGGCATCGCTGCCGCCGTGCGGCGCCACCTCGCCTGCGCCGAGGTCGCTCGCGGTGTCGAACGTGCCCGCGATCGCCACCGTGCCGCCGGCGGCCGCGGCGACCCCGGCGCGCGGCCCGGCGATGCAGCTCCGGTGCGAGGTCAAGGTCCGCGCCGCCGCCGTCCCCGCGCCGTCGTCGCCGAGCGTCGTCAGCGCGACCTCGTGGCACTCGCCGCGGTCCGCACCGACGAGGAACGCGCGCCCGCCGTCGTCCGCCGCGACGTCGACCGCGAGCGGCGCGTCCTGTCGCGCGACGACCTGACCGTCGGCGGCGTCGAGCACGGCGAGCGCGCCGCGCGCGAGCGCGTACAGGCGGCGCGGGGTCGGCGCGAGGACGAGCTCGGGTGGCCCACCGTCCGCCGGCGCCGCCAGCCGCGACGTCCACAGCAGGCGCCCGGTCGGATCGACCTTCGCCACGGCGTCGGGCCGCGTGGCGACGTAGAGGTTGCCCGCGGCATCGAACGCGGGCGCGACGAGCATCTGGAACTGGAGCGATTCGATCGCGACGGTGAACGCGACGGACCCGTCCCGCTCGAGGACGGCGACCTCGGGCCGCGGCGAGGTCCTCAGCGCCGCGACCCGACCGCGCCCGTCCGACGCGACGGCGATCCCGTCTCCCCGCCGTCGCCGAGATCCACCTGCCCGACGAGCTTCCCGTCCGCTCCGAGGTGGACGAGCACGTTGTGCGGGATCGGACCGCCGCCGAAGTCCGCCCTGGCGCTGGCGCAGAACCCGCCCTTCTGGAGCGTGCACCAGTCGCCGACGGCGAGGTAGACGCCGCCGGCGGCGTCGACGGCGAGCGCGCGGTGGGTCAGGTCCCAGGCGCCGCTCGGGACGTGGTCGCGCCGCGACCAAAGGAGCGCGCCGTCGGCACCGTACTTCCGGAGCAGGACGTCGCGTTGCGGACCGGCGAACGCTGCGACGAAGACCTCGCGCGCGGTGTTGACCGCGACGGAGAAGGCCTCCTCGTCATCGCCGTCGTCGAGGCCGGCCGCCCAGGTCGCGCCCGGCGACCCTGAACCCGACCCCGAACCCGAACCCGACCCTGACCCCGAACCGGACCCCGCTCCCACCCCATCGCCCGGCGAGCCCTGCGCCACGGTGCCGCCGCCGCCGTCCGGGGCCGAGCTTCCCGCTGCGCCCGGCGCGGCGCGCGAGCCGCTGCCGCACGCGAGCACCACCGCCGCCGCGAACGACGCCACCCGGCCGGACACGACCATCGCCGCACCCCCGGTCGAAGGGTGTGCATCGGCTGGCGGCGCGCCGCCGAACCCCCTTCGAGATGGGAGCGGCAGCCCGGGCGGCCCGGCCGCGGGCGCTTGCCCGCTACACCATCTGCATGAAGAGCAGGTCCGGATCCTCGAGGTAGCGGATCACGGTGTACGCGAACGCCGCGCCCACGTGGCCGTCGACGATGCGGTGATCGAACGACAGCGCGACGTGCATGATCTCGCGGGCGACGATCTGGCCGTCGCGCACCACGGGCGTCGGCCGGATGCGGTGGATCCCGAGGATGCCCACCTCGGGGAAGTTGATGATCGGGGTCGCGAACAGGCCGCTCAGCGGCCCGAGGCTGGTGATGGTGAAGGTCGAGCCGGTGAGGTCCTCCGGCCGCGCCTTGCCCGCCCGCGTCGCCGTCGAGAGGCGGTCGATCTCGCGGGCGAGATCGAGGAGCGACCGCCGGTCGGCGTTCTTCACCACCGGGACCATGAGGCCCTGCTCCGTCGCGGAGGCGATGCCGATGTGGTACTCGCGCCGCAGCCGGATCTCGGCGCGCGCCTCGTCGAGCGTCGCGTTGAGCCAGGGGTGCTTCTTCAGCGCCGCCACGGTCGCCTTGACGATGAACGGGAGGAACGTGACCTTCACGCCCTCCTCCACCGCCGCGGCCGCGATGCGCTCCTTC
>JBJMQK010000270.1:0-4142 GCA_045802735.1 Anaeromyxobacteraceae bacterium
GGCTGAGCCGGTGTGCCGGGGTCGCGAGGGGCCACTCGGGTACGATGTGCCACGAGGGCGCGCGTCGCACGCGCAACGCGGCGGGCGCCGCGGTGGCGGCGCGGTCAGGGCGGCAAGAACCGCCCGAATCGCCCGCCGCTCCGACCGAAGCACGCGCTCGAGGCCGCTCCTTGCCTGCCGCACCCGGTGGCGCTGCGGACCGTGCACGGGGCGGCGCCGCCCGCGGCCGCAGGGAGACACCACGACCGAGCGACCGCCGGCCGCGGGCGGTGACGCTCACCGTCCTCCCGCGTCGCGCGCGCTGAAGGGCCCGCGCGCGGTCCACGCGGACCGTCGGTCGTGGTGACGCGCCGTCACGGATGGCGCGTCGAGTTCGCGCCCGTCTCCACGGCGTCGCGGCCCAGGTCGCCGCGGTGGTTCACGTCGGTCTGGTTGCTCACCCCGAACCGCGCCTCCGCCTCCGCGAACTCGCGCAGCACGTCGTGCGGCGACTGGTAGATCCGGTCCGGCAGCGCGCGCAGGAAGTTGATCGCGTCGAGCTCGTACTCGGCCTCGGCCGCGGCCGAGGCGAGGTCGTCGCGCGAGATCGGGTACTCGACCTGCGAGAGGATGCTCGAGGGGCTCCTCTCCTGGGGTTCGCCAGTTCCGCGTGCCATCCGAAAACCTTCCTTGAGAGCGTTCCCACAGAGGATATACATTCCGCGCCGCTCGCCCTCGGAAGCCGAGCTGGCAGACCCCTGTCGAGGAGCCGTCATGGAAATGAAGATGACCGACCGCGTGAAGCAGATCCTCTCCTGGTACGCCTCCGACAACCCGGGGACGCTCACCAACATCGCGCGGCTGCTCATGCACGGTCGCCTCGGCGGGACGGGCAAGCTCGTGATCCTGCCGGTCGACCAGGGCTTCGAGCACGGCCCGGCGCGCTCCTTCGCGCCGAACCCCGACGGCTACGACCCGCGCTACCACTTCCAGCTCGCCATCGAGGCGGGGTGCAACGCCTACGCGGCGCCGCTCGGCTTCCTCGAGGCCGGCGCGGCCGAGTTCGCGGGGCAGATCCCGCTCATCCTCAAGCTCAACAACTCGGACTCGCTGTCGAAGCTCGGCGGCGCGCCCATCTCGGCGGTCACGGCGTCCGTGAAGGATGCCGTGCGGCTCGGCTGCGTCGCGATCGGCTACACCATCTACCCTGCGTCGGACGCCCGGAACGAGCAGCTCCAGAACCTGCGCGAGCTGACGCTCGAGGCCAAGGAGCACGGGCTCGCGGTCGTCACCTGGAGCTATCCGCGCGGCACCGGCGTCTCGAAGGACGGCGAGACCGCGGTCGACATCGCCGCCTACGCCGCGCAGATCGCCGCGCAGATGGGCTCGCACGTCATCAAGGTGAAGCCGCCGAAGGAGCTGGTGGAGCACCCGGAGGCGAAGAAGGTCTACGAGAAGTACAACATCCCCATCAAGACGCTCTCCGACCGCGTGCGCCACGTCGTGCAGAGCGCCTTCAACGGCCGTCGCATCGTCATCTTCTCCGGCGGCGAGGCGAAGGGGAGCGACGAGGTCCTGAAGGAGATCCAGGGAATCAAGGACGGCGGTGCGTTCGGCTCCATCATGGGCCGCAACGCCTTCCAGCGCCCCAAGGCCGAGGCGCTGAAGCTCCTCGCCGACGTGATGAAGATCTACCAGAGCTAGCGCTGCCCCCACGGGCGCCCCGCCCCCGAAAAACGAACGGCTGCCCCCCTTCGGGCAGCCGTTCGTCTTTCGAGGTGCTGAGCAGATTTCGTGCCGCATGCTCGACGCGCTCTCGCTGCAACGGGCCGCTCACCTCCTGCACCGCGCCGGCGTCCCGCTCCTCCCGCGCGTGCTCCGCCGCGCCGTGCTCCACCTGTACGGGAGCGTCCTCGACCCCGCGCTCCGCCTGCCCGCGAGCACGCACCTCGGATACGGCGGGGTCGGCATCGTCATCCACGGCGGCGCGCACATCGGCGAGCGGGTGCTCATCTCGCACGGCGTCACGATCGGCGGGCGCGCCGGTCATCCCGGGCTGCCGGTGGTCGAGGACGAGGTGAAGATCGGCGCGGGCGCCGTGATCCTCGGGCCCGTCCGCGTGGGCCGCGGCGCGCTCGTCGGGGCGAACGCGGTCGTGTTGCACGACGTCCGGCCCCACTCGGTCGTCGGCGGCGTGCCTGCGCGCGAGCTGGGGAAGGCGCGCGCCCACGCCGTCGCGGCCGCGGTGGTCGCGGCCGACGCGAAGGAGTGACCTGCTGTGGGATCGCACGCATGCCCAGGCGGGGAGGCCGCGCCGGCGACGGGGCGCCGCGACGGGCGGACCGACACCTACGGTCAACGCGGCGCGATCCCGCATCCGAATTTTTTCGGATTCCTCGGCCGTTTTCCCTTGCCACCCCCGGCGAGCGGGGTTTATACGCTTTTACCTTTTGAATCGCGGATCTGCGCGCGTTCCAAGCACGCGGACGCGGCCGCCAGAGGCCCCTCTCCCCGGGCCGAGGATGACCGGACATGCGCCTCTACCCGAAGGTAATCCCGACGATCGCGCGCGAGGTCGTGCAGACCTTGATGCAGGACAGCGACGTCGAGATCGAGACGCTGCGCATCTCCGACGCGGAGATGGACGCCGCCGCGGTGATGAAGGAGTACCTCGCCGCCGAGGAGCGGGTGAACGCCGCGACCCGCGAGGCGCTCGAGCGGCGGGGCTACGATCACTCCCGGTTCAACCAGGTGAAGCGCGAGATGGCCGACGTCCGCGGCTTCAAGATGGGTGACGAGGGCATCGAGTACGTCATCGGCCAGATCATCGAGCAGCTCCTCGTCTCGCGAAACGTCGAGGAGGTCTACTCGGACGACCAGGTCCTCCGGAAGAAGATCTTCGGCATCTTCAAGAAGCACCTCGACGTCGACGACGAGATCGACCGCGAGGCGCGCGCCCGCCTGAAGCACCTCCAGGAGGGGACGAGCGCCTGGGACGTCGAGTACGGCAAGACCATCGACCTCCTCCGCCGCTCGCGCGGGTTGATCTAGGCTTCCGCGACCGCCCTGGCGCCGCCAGGAAGTTGACGGGCGATAGCGGTCGCTTACGCTCGGGCGCGGAGCCCGACCGTGAAACGATCCTCGACCGCCGCCCTCACGCTCGTCCCCGCGCGACGCACCCCTCTACCGGAGCCCGGCCTCGACGCGCTGCGTCGCCGCGCCGGCGCGACGGCGCGCGAGGCCGTGCTCACCGATCTGCTCGAGGACGACCTGCGCGAGGCACAGGACGCTCTCGCCGATGTCGCGGCGTGGCTGCAGGCGGCGTCGCGCAACCTCGCCGACCCGCGCTGCGGTCGCCTGGACCTGCTCGCGCTCGCGCACGCCGACGGTGCGGAGGACCGCCTCGCCTATCTGGAGACGACGCTCGGCTGGGTGCGGCGCCGCGCCGGGCAGCTCGCCGCGCGCTGGCCGCGCGGGCCTTCGGGGCGCTAGTTCGCGGGCGCGCCCGGCGCCGTCACGTGCGACAGCATCGCGCGGATCGGGCCCAGGTCGATCTCGGTCACGGCGGCCACCGGGAGCCGGCGCGCGTCGGTGCTGAACCAGATGTGGACCGGCCGCGGCGGGCCCGTGCCGTCGGCGCGCACCAGCGTCGCGTCGAGGCGGACCGTGTCGAAGATCCCGGCCGCCGACTCGACGCGCTCGCCCTGCGCCGCGATCTCGCCGCGCAGGCGCCAGAAGCGGCGGTTCGCGACGAGGTCGTAGCAGATCTTCGCCTTCGGCTCGAGCCGCGCCGCGCGGAGGTAGTAGAGCGACGAGAGCAGGTCGAGGACCTCGCCCTGCCGCTGCATCGTCGCCGTCCCCTTCCGCTCCCCGATGCTCCAGGCCATCGTCACCGGCCCGGGCCGGTCGAGGCGCGTGTCGGTGCTCTTGCGCACCCCATCCTCCTCTCCCTCGTCGCGGTAGCGCTGCGGGCGGAGCGTCGTGGGGTCGATCCAGGAGAGCGCGTACCCGCGCGCCTTGCGGACCTTCGCGAACACCGACGTGTTGCGGAAGCGCGCGCGGATCGGCAGGAGCGTGCCGCTCATGATCGGCGGCTCGACGGCGACGCTCGCGTTGCCGGCCTTCACGACCCCCATCGCGTCGACATCGTAGGCGAGCGCCTC
>JBJMQK010000314.1:0-3135 GCA_045802735.1 Anaeromyxobacteraceae bacterium
AGGGGGCTTACCTCGGGCTCGTCGCAGCCGAAGGCGGCTGCCAGATCGGGCTCGCGGCGACCGCGGCCGGGTGCGAGACGCTCGCACGCGCGCTGCTGAGCCTCCCCGCCGAGGAGCCGATCTCCGCCGCCGACGTCGCCGACGCCGTCTGCGAGATCGTCAACATGCTCGCGGGCGGCGTGCAGAGACGCGCGCGCGCCGCGGCCGGGCTGCAGGTGACGCTCGGGCTCCCGACCTTCTTCCACGGCACCGCTCAGCCCACAGAGCGGCTCGGCGTCGTCGTCACCGAGGTGCGGGTGGGCGACTGGCCCGCCGCGCTCCTCGTCCTGCATCCCCGCCGACACGCGGCGGAGGAGACCTGAGATGGCGACCCCTTCGAACCCCGCCGCACGCGCTGTCCCCGCGATCCTCGAGGAGGTCGCCGCCGCGGTGATGGGCGCCGACGCCGCCGACGGGCGCGCGGTCGCGGCGCTCCTCGCCCTGCTCGACGAGCTGGCCGCGTCGCCCGCCGCGCCCGGCAGCGCGGTCGAGGCGGCCGCGGCGATCCGCGCCGCCAGCGCCGACGTGCGGGCGCTCGCCGCCGCGCTCGACGCCGCGAGCGAGGCGGTGGCGCGTATGCAGGACGAGGTGGCGCGCGGCCCGGCCGCCGCGGCGCCGCCGCCCACCGCCGCCTCGGCGGACAGCGACGCCTTCGTCCTCTCCGAGTTCTGCGACGAGAAGACGCTGAAGGACTTCCTCGCCGCCCAGAAGACCGGGCTCGAGGAGCTCGAGGGGCTCATCCTCGGCATGGAGGGCGGCGACCCCGAGGCGCGCGCCGCGTTCAAGCGGCGGCTGCACACGCTCAAGGGCGAGGCCGGCGTCCTCGGGCTCGAGGACATCGAGCACCTGTGTCATGCGACGGAGGACTTCCTCGAGGCGCACGGGGCATCCGCCGACATCACCGACCGCCTGCTGCGCGTCCGGGACTGGCTGGCGCGGGCGATCGATGGCTACGCCGCGATGCAGAAGCCCACGCCGCGAGGAGAGGCCTTCGCGCAGGAGGTGCTCCTCCGGATGGCCCCGGCCCCGACCGCGACCGCGACCGTAGCCGCGACCGCGGCCGCGATCCCGACCGCGGGCGGCGACGAAAAGGTCCATCGCGATGCCGAGACCGTCGGGGTGTTCGGGGAGTTCCTCGGCGAGAGCGGCGAGGGGCTGAATCGCGTCGACCAGATCCTGATGAACGTGGAGCGCGACGGCGTCGACGGCGACACCGTGAACAGCCTGTTCCGGGTGTTCCACACGATCAAGGGGACCGCCGGTTTCCTCGAGCTCACCGAGATCGTCGCGCTCGCGCACGAGACCGAGACGATGCTCAACAAGTGCCGCGAGAACCAGCTCGAGCTCCGCGGCGTCGTCATCGACCTCGTGTTCGACGCGACCACGGCGCTCCGCGAGATGCTCGAGGAGGTGCGCCTCGCCGTCGAGGCCGGGACGGACTTCCCGCAGCGCGCCACGGACGAGCTGCGCCGGCGGATCCGCGACGCGAGCGACGGCAAGTGGGTGGCGGAGAAGGAGCTCCCCGTCGCCGAGCAAGGCATGAAGCTCGGCGAGGTGCTCACCCACGCGCCGCTCAACATCCCGCCCGAGGTCGTGGAGCAGGCGCTCCGGGCGCAGGCGGTGAGCGGCCGCCGCCTCGGCGAGGAGCTCGTCGCCCTCGGCGCCGCCGACGCAGCGCAGGTCGCGCAGGCGCTCCGGGCGCAGGCGCGCACCACGCAGGAGAACGATGGGCAGGTGAAGCTCAAGGAGACGATCAAGGTCGACCTCGAGCGCGTCGACAGCCTCGTCGAGATGATCGGCGAGCTGGTGGTGGTCGAGTCGATGGTGGGGAACGCGCCCGAGATCTCGAAGGCCTCGTCGGTGCGGGTGCGCAACTGCCTCGCCCAGCTCGCGAAGGTCACCCGCGACCTCCAGGACGTGGGCATGCGCATGCGCATGGTGCCGGTCGCCGGCGCCTTCCAGAAGATGGCGCGCCTGGTCCGCGACCTGTCGCGCAAGAGCTCGAAGCAGGTCCGGCTCGTCACCTCGGGCGAGTCGACCGAGATGGACCGCAGCATGGTCGAGCAGATCGCCGACCCGCTCGTCCACATGATCCGCAACGCGGTGGACCACGGGCTCGAGCCGGCGGAGGCGCGGACGCAGGCGGGCAAGGCGCCGGTCGGCCAGATCCGGCTCTCGGCCTACCACGAGGGCGGCAGCGTCGTCATCGAGATCGCCGACGACGGCCGCGGCCTCAACCGCGAGGCGATCATCCGCAAGGCGCTCGAGAAGGGGCTCATCGCCACGGCGGACGGCATGAGCGACGCCGAGGTGAACGGGCTCATCTTCGCCCCGGGCTTCTCCACGGCCGCGAAGGTGACGGAGATCTCCGGCCGCGGCGTCGGCATGGACGTCGTGAAGCGCAACATCGACGCGATGCGCGGCCGGGTCCTCATCACCTCCACGCCGGGCGCGGGCACGAAGTTCAAGATCGTGCTGCCGCTCACGCTCGCCATCATCGACGGCATGCTCGTGGCCTGCGGCAGCGAGCGCTACATCATCCCGACGCTCTCGATCATCGAGTCGATCCAGCCCGAGCGGAGGATGCTCGTCTCGCTCGCGCAGCGGAACGAGATGATCAACCTGCGCGGCGAGATGCTGCCGCTCCTGCGCCTCGACAAGCTCTTCCAGCTCGAGGGCGCGAAGAGCGATCCGACCGAGGCGCTGGTGGTCGTCGTCGAGGGGATGGGCCGCCGCATCGGCCTCCTCGTCGACGAGGTGGTGACGCAGCAGCAGGTCGTCATCAAGAGCCTCGGCGAGGGGATGGGCGACACGCGCTTCATGTCGGGCGCCGCGATCCTCTCCGACGGGCGGGTGGGCCTCATCCTCAACGTCGAGGAGATCGCCACCCTGATGCACAAGTCCCGGGACTTCTTCCACGAGCGGGGCGGCGCGATGCCGCCGCCGCCCCCGCACCCCAGAGCCACCGCGCAGGAGGCCAGACCATGAGCACCGAACCCAGCCCCACCGCCGCCCCCGCCGCGCCGCTCGCCGCCGACCTCGGCGTGCAGCTCGCAGGCAAGTACATGACGTTCCAGCTCGCGGACGAGATCTACG
>JBJMQK010000350.1:0-4073 GCA_045802735.1 Anaeromyxobacteraceae bacterium
ATCTCCTTCTGGATCGAGGGCACGCGCTCGGGCTGGATCTCGACGCCGAGGTCGCCGCGGGCGACCATGAGCCCGTCCGCCGCCGCGATGATGGCGTCGATGTTCTCGAGCGCCTCGGGCTTCTCGATCTTGGCGATGATCGGGACGATGCGACCGAAGCGCTCCATCTCGGTCCGGCAGAAGGCGATGTCCTCCGGCGTCCGCACGAACGACAGCGCCACGTAGTCGACGCCGTGCGCGAGGCCGAAGGCGAGATCGCGCTTGTCCTTGTCGCTCATCGCCTGTGCGCGGAGCGCGACGCCGGGGAGATTGATGCCCTTGTGCTCCTTGAGGACGCCGCCCTCGACGACCTCGCAGTGCGCCCGCACGCCGTCGGAGGTGAGCACGCGCAGCTCGAGGAGCCCGTCGTCGACGAGGAGGCGGTCGCCAGGACGCACGTCCTCCGCGAGATGGCGGTAGGTCGTCGAGACGAGCGTCTCGTCGCCGAGGAAGTCGCCCTCGGTGGTGATGGTGATGTCGCGGCCGCTCTCGAGGAGGACGCCGACCTTGCCCGCCTTGAGGGGCCCTGTGCGGATCTTGGGGCCCTGCAGATCCTGGAGCACGGCGACCGCGCGGACGAGGCGCCGCGAGGCCGCGCGGATCCGGTCGAGCACGTCGGCGTGGTCCTCGTGCCGGCCGTGCGAGAAGTTGAGGCGCGCCACGTCGACGCCCACCTCGAGGAGCTTCTGGATCGTCTCGGGGCTTTGGCTCGCGGGGCCGAGCGTGGCGACGATCTTGGCGCGGCGCATGCGTGGAGTGGCTTTGTATGCGGCATTCACCGGAGGGGCCACGGCTTTCGTGGGCCGACGGCGCGGACGGGCCTTAAAGAGGACGGCGTGCCCACGCCGGCCGAGTCTCCCCGACCCGACGGAGACCTCGTCGCGCTCGCCGCGTCGGGCGACGGCGCCGCGTTCAGCGAGCTCGTGCAGCGGCACCAGAACAAGGTGTACGGCGTGGCGGTGCACATCCTGCGCGACCCCTCGGAGGCGGAGGAGGTGGTGCAGGAGACCTTCCTCGCCGCGCTCGAGAAGATGGCCGGATTCCGCGGTGATGCGGCGTTCTCGACCTGGCTGCACCGGGTCGCGGCGAACGCGGCGCTCATGCGCCTCCGCCGCAGGCGGCGCTCGCCGGAGGCGCCCGCCGACACCGCCGTGGACGACCTCTTGCCGCACTTCGACGCGACGGGGCGCATCGACTCGACGCCGCACCACGACTGGTCGAAGCGGGCCGACGAGCAGCTCTCCGACCGCGAGGTGCGAAGCGCGATCGAGCGAGCGATCCAGAATCTCCCGGAAGATTACCGCATCGTATTCTTGTTGCGGGACGTGGAGGGGCTGTCGAGCGAGGAGATGGCGGAGATCCTGGGGATCTCGGTCGCCGCCGTGAAGTCGCGGCTGCACCGCGCGCGGCTCGCCCTGCGAGAAGCCTTGGGGCCGTACCTCGAATGAGCGAAGAGACCACAGCCATCCCGTCGTGCCGCGAGGTGGTGGACAACCTCGAGGAGTGGTGCGAGGGAAAGCTCGAGCCCGGCTCGGAGCGGCCCTTCGCGAAGCACCTCGAGCTGTGCCCGCCCTGCGCCCACATCGCGAACGGCTACCAGGCCCTCGCACGCGTGGCGCGCGCCGCGCTCGCCGTCGAGATGCCCGAGGACGCGCAGGAGCGGCTGCGCCGCCGCATCGCGGCCCGCCTCAAGGGCAACCAGTAGGGCGGCGCCTCGCGCGGCATGAAGCTGCCGGCCGCGTTCTACGCGCGCGACACGCGCGAGGTGGCGAAGGACCTCCTCGGGAAGGTGCTCGTCCACGACGACGCGGGCGTGCGGCGCGCGGCGCGCATCGTCGAGACCGAGGCGTACCACGGGCCCGACGACCTGGCCTCGCACGCGCGCTTCGGCGCGACGAAGCGCGCGGCGATCATGTTCGGGCCGCCGGGGGTCGCGTACGTCTACCTCATCTACGGCACGTCGCACTGCTTCAACGTGGTGACCGGTCCGGAGGGGTTCGCCTCGGCGGTGCTGGTGCGGGCGGGCGAGCCCGTCGAGGGATGCCTCCACTCCACCGTCGGTCCCGGGAACCTGTGCCGCGCGCTCGCGATCCGCCGCGAGACGCACAACGGGCTCCCGCTCACCGGCGACGTCCTGTTCCTGGAGGACGCTCCGCCGCCCTCCGAGGGCGTCGTCGCCGCCCCGCGCGTGAACGTGGCTTACGCGGGTGCATTCGCCGAGGAGCCGTGGCGCTTCGCCGTCGCCGGCAACCGCTCCGTGTCCCGGCCGTGGCCCTGGCGATCGGGGGGCGCGTCACGCCGGCCCCGCCGCTAGACTCTTTCCGCTAGGGGTGAAACTCATGGTGGAGCGATCGTCGCACTACGTCCACGGCACAGACGGCGAGGAGCAGGCGCGCCTCACGCGTCTCAACGACCTCCTCAACGCCGGCACGCTGCGGGAGCTCGCCCTCCAGCCGGGCGAGAAGATCCTCGACGTCGGCGCCGGGCTCGGCCAGCTGTCGCGGGCGATGGCGCGGGCCGTCGGCCGCGGCGGCAAGGTCATCGGTGTCGAGCGCAGCGCCGCGCAGATCGCGGAGGCGGAGCGCCAGGCGCGCGCGGCGGGCGAGGCGCTGCTCGTCGACCTGCGCCGCGGCGACGCGCGCGACCCGCCCCTCACCGGCGCGGAGTGGGGGACCTTCGACGTCGCGCACGCCCGCTTCGTGCTCGAGCACGTCCCCGACCCCGAGGCGGTGGTCGCGACGATGGTGCGGGCGGTGCGGCCCGGCGGGCGCGTCGTCCTCGCCGACGACGACCACGACGTCTTCCGCACCTGGCCCGAGCCTCCGTCGTTCGCTGCCGTGTGGCGCGCGTACTGCCAGAGCTACCGCACCGCGGGGAACGACCCGTACGTCGGGCGCCGGCTCCCGGAGCTGCTCCACGCGGCCGGGGCTTCGCCGCGGCGCTGCACCTGGATCTTCTTCGGCGCGTGCGCCGGCGACCCGGCGTTCCCGCTCCTCGTCGAGAACCTCGCCACGATCCTCGCGCAGGCGGCGGCGCCGCTCGCGAAGGAGGGCGTCACGCCGGGCGACCTCGCGCGGGCGACGAGCGAGGTGCGGGCGCTCTCCGGGCGGCCAGGCGCCGCCATCTGGTACGGGATGTCCTATGCCGAGGGCGTGAAGCTCGGCGCGCCGGCGCGCGCCCCCTGAAGCGGGCGCCGCCCTTCGACTCCGCGCTTCGCGCTACGCTCAGGGCGAACGGAGCTGGGTCGCCGCGCATGGGCCCCGGCGATGGCTTGTGCGTCGAACGCGCGGCGCCCAACTTGTCGCGGGGCGTCCACGTCAGACGAGTGTTCACGCCCCGTCCGGCCATGATCGCACACCGAACGTTCGCCGCTGCGTCCGTGCTCGCGGTGCTGTCGCAGGTCTCCTGCCGTCAGGGCGGCGGCGCCGAGCGCCCGGTCCGACCGTCGAACGCGACCTGCGTCGCCCCCGCGCTGCCGGCGTCCGACGCGAGCGTCGACACGCCCCGGGCCTTCCCGAACGTCGGCTTCGACGAGCCGCTCGACGTCCTCCAGGCTCCCGACGATCCGTCCCGCGTGTTCGTGGTCCAGAAGCAGGGGATCGTGAAGGTGTTCCCGAACGACCCCGATGCGTCCAGCTCCGAGGTCTATGTCGACCTCACGGCGGAGGTGAGCTCGACCGCGAGCGAGGCGGGGCTCCTCGGCATGGCGTTCCACCCTCGGTTCGCGGAGAACGGGCAGGTCTTCCTGTCGTACACGGGGGTCGCGGCGGGCGGCGGGCTCCGCTCGGTCGTCTCCCGCTTCCACAGCACCGACGGCGGCCTCACGCTCGATCCGGCGACGGAGGAGATCCTCATCGCCGAGGACAAGCAGAACACGCGGCACAACGGCGGCACGCTCGCGTTCGGGCCCGACGGCTTCCTCTACATCGGGATCGGGGACGACGGCGGGCCACACGACGAGACGAACCCTGCCCAGGACCTGACCTCGCTCTTCGGCAAGCTGCTCCGCATCGACGTGGACGCGCCCGCGGGCT
>JBJMQK010000468.1:0-3272 GCA_045802735.1 Anaeromyxobacteraceae bacterium
CGGACTTCGAATCCCTGAGCTGCTCCTCATCCTCCTCGTGGTCGTGCTGCTGTTCGGGGCGAACAAGCTGCCCCAGCTCGGGCAAGGCCTCGGCGACAGCATCAAGTCGTTCCGGAAGGCGCTCAAGGACGCGAACGCGGACGACGATCAGCCCGCGTCCTCGCAGACGAAGGACGCCCAGGTGAAGGCGGTCAAGTAGCGGTTTCGCGCGTCGACGCGGCTCCGCGCCGCAGACTCTCGAGAGGGGCGGGTCACCGCCCCTCTTGCCATCTCAGGCGCTCGCCTAGCTGCTGCAGGTGACGCAGCGGCGGACCTCGGGGAGCGCGCGCAGCCGGTCGCGGCCGATCGCGTGCCCGCAGATCTCGCAGACGCCGTAGGTGCCCGCCGCGATGCGCTCGAGCGCCGCCTGGATCTCCGACAGCTCGCGCGCGGTCGCCTCGGCGGCGGCCGCCGCGGCGTGCTCCGCGAGCATCCTCCTGCGCGACGCGAGCAGCCGCGCCGCCTCGGCCATGACGTCCATGACATCCCCCTGGGGAAGCACTCCCTTCCAGAAAGCGTGCCGTCGCCTTTCTCGCGGCGTCACGCGGGAACATGCTGCTACGGCGCGCGAATCCTGCGGCGCGACGATCCCCGCGCGCATCCTCTGCGGCGCAGCGCGTTGAACCGGGGGTGTTCGCCGTCTCATGGCGGCGCCCAGTTGCTTTGATCTCGCAACGTCGCTTCCGCCGCCATGATCAGATCCGGCGCCTTCGGCGCCTCACTCCGGGGGGAGAAACTCTCCCCCCGAGACCCCCCATCGCGAGCGTCACATCAAGTGAGCAGCGCTATCAGCGACGGCCGACGCGCCGCGCGACACCGTGCAGCACCCGCAGCGCGAACAGGCCGACCACGTCGGACAGCCAGCGAGCGACGCGCGAGCGCGCCCCGAGGCCCGTGGGAGCGAGCGGGCGCGAGCCTGCGACGAGGCGGGTCATCCACCGTTCGCCCGCGCCCCCGAGCGCGGCGTCGTCCACCTCGACGAGGACCTCGAGGTTCTTGAGCGACAGCGGGTCGAGGTTGAAGCTGCCGACGAGCAGCCGCCGTCCGTCGGCGAGCGCCGCCTTGGCGTGGAGCACGGACTCGCCCCACTCGTGGATGCGCACGCCCGCGCGCAGGAGGCGGTCGTGGAGGCGCCGCGACGCGGCGCGCGCGAACGGGACGTCGCTCCGGCCGGGCACCACGAGGGTCACCTCCACCCCGCGCCGCGCCGCCGCGGTGATCGAGCGGACGAGGCGCCGATCGGGGAGGAAGTACGCGTGCGCGACGACGAGCGACCGCCGCGCCGCACCGATGACCTTGAGGTAACGCCGCCGGAGCCCGCGCCCGCCGCCGAGGCCGGAGAGGTGCACGCGCACGGGCCCGGCCGGCGCCGGAGCGCGGCGCCCGCGCAGGCGCTCCGCCATCCACGTCGCGGCGACGCCTCTGATCTCGAGCGCGAGGTCCTTCCACTCACCGTAGACCTCCCCGACGTTGATCCCTCCGACGATGGCGACGGCATCGTCGACGAGGAGGAGCTTGCGGTGGTTCCGCCGGATCCGTCCGAGGAGGAGCGACGACAGCGGATTGTAGACGGTGACCTCGCAGCCCTCGCCGCGCAGGACGTCGACCGCGCGCGCCACGTCGCCGAGCGATCCCCAGGCATCGAGGACCACCGCGACGCGCACGCCGCGCCGCGCCGCCGCCGAGAGCGCGGCGACGAAGCGGTCGCCCACGGCGTCGAGGGCGAGCGCGTACACCTCGAGGCGCACCTCGAGCCGCGCCGCGCCGATGGCGGCGAGCATGCGCGGGAACGCCTCGGCGCCGCCGTCGAGCAGCGCCGCGCCGCCGTCTTCCGGAGTCCCCGGCTCGCGGCACTCCTCGCCCATCGCGAGGACGTTACACCATGGGTCGCGTCCCGGGGGGAGGCGACGGGCCGAGGGGCCCGCCGCGCCTCACCCCCCGCTCGCGCGCCGAGCCCGAAGTGTGGCAGCATCGCGCCGCGGGGCCCCCTGGGCCCGCGAGCGAGGTGCCACGCATGCAGCTCCCCAGCGAGCCGATCGCCGTCGAGAGCGGGGCCGTGCGCTCCATCGCCGTCGGCGACTTCATGACCCGCGAGCTCGTCACCCTGAACGAGACGGACGATCTCGCGCTCGCCGACCAGATGCTGCGGCTCGGCGGGATCCGGCACCTGCCGGTGGTGCGGGAGGGGCGCCTCGTCGGGCTGCTCACGCACCGTGACCTCCTGCGCTCCGCGGCGGTGCGCCCGGCGAAGACCACGCTGGCGCAGGACGTGATGACGCGCGATCCGATCGCCGTGCGGCCGACGACCTCGCTCGTCCACGCCGCGCGGACGATGCTGGAGCACAAGTTCGGCTGCCTGCCGGTGTGCGAGGAGGACGGCACGATCGTCGGCATCATCACCGAGGCCGACTTCGTCCGCTTCGCGGCCGACATGGTCCAGGACCTCGATCTGGTCGCCGAGGCCGTGGGCTCGAGCAACCGCGCCTGACTTGATCTCGGGCAAGCGGCGGGTCTACAACCGCCGCTCCGATGGACGAGACCCTGTTCGAAGAGCTCAAGCGATACGTCGGCTGGACCGCGGTCGACGAGGAGGCGCTGCGGGCGCTGCACGCGCCTCTCGCGCCGCGCTTCCGCGCGATCGCCGAGGTCTTCTACGCGACGATCCTGGGGCACGACGAGGCGAAGAAGTCGCTGAAGGGCGGCGAGTCCCTCGTCGGCCACCTCAAGATCACGCTGCAGCGCTGGATGGACGAGCTGTTGCGCGGGCCCTGGGACGAGGCCTACTTCGTGAACCGGGCGCGCATCGGGCGCTACCACGTCCAGATCGAGCTGCCCCAGCACTACATGTTCGGCGCGATGAACGTGATCCGCCGCGAGTTCAACGACATCGTCGACGCGACCTACCTCGACGCGCCCGAGGCGCTCGCGCGCGCCCGCAAGGCGGTGGGCCGCATCCTCGACCTCGAGCTCGCCATCATGCTGCACACCTACCGCGAGGACCTGCTCGCGCAGGCCGCGCGCGCCGAGCGCCTCGCCACCTTCGGGCAGCTGGTGGGCAGCATCGGCCACGAGCTGCGCAACCCGCTGGGCGTCATCGAGACCTCGCTCTTCATCCTCAAGGGGCGCCCGGCCGCCGAGGAGGACCCGCGCATGGCGAAGCACCTGGGGCGCATCGGCGAGCAGGTGGGGGTGGCGAACCACATCGTCACCAGCCTGCTGGACATGATCCGCGA
>JBJMQK010000488.1:0-5978 GCA_045802735.1 Anaeromyxobacteraceae bacterium
CAAAGGCCGCGGCGCCCGTCGCGAAGGGCCACGCCGCGCCCGGCACGGAGGGCGCCGCGGCCGAAGCGCGCGCGGCTGGCCACCGCCATGGCGCGAGCGCCGATGGATCCGACGAGGCAAGCGCCGACCCGGACGCTGCGCCGACGCGACGCGACGCGCGCAAGGCAGGGCCCGTCCGCGCCGCCGGCGAGCCGGGCGCGCCGCACGCCGCCGCTGCGGCCCCGACCCACGCCGCCCCGCCGACCCAGTGCGCGGCGACCTCCCCCCGCCGCAACCTGGCGCAGGACGGCGCCGCGCGCCTGGCGCTCACGGCGAAGCCTTCGCTCGCGGCGCCGGGCGCGCCGGGGAAGGCCACCCGCGACGCCGACGCCGCGCGCGAGCGCAAGCCGCGCGACAAGGACGCCGCGCCGCACGCCGCCGAGCCCGCGGCGGCCTCGGCGCGCGAGGCGCCGCAGCCGTTCACGGCACCGCAGGAGGCGCGCGCCGCCGCGACGGCGACCCGCGCCGACGCCGTGCACGCCGCCGCCCCCGCGCTCCCGCCGCCCCCCGCCGACGCGGGCGACGTGCAGGGCGCGGTGCTCCGCCACTCCGCGCACCTCCGCGTCGACGCCGGCGGCCTCGGCGCGCTCGAGCTGCACCTGCGCGTCCGCGACGGCGCGCTCCACCTGCGCGTCGAGGGCGAGGGCGCACGCACCGTCGAGGCGCGCGCCGGCGAGCTGTCGCGCGCGCTCGCGGGCGAGGGGCTCCGGCTCGCGAGCGTCGAGGCGCCCCCGCAGGACGGCGCGCACACCGGCGCGGACGGCGGCCGCGGCCACGGCGAGCGCCGCGACGCCTGGCAGGAGGCGCGCGACGCGCGCGACGCACCCACTCCGCCGCAGCCGCGCGCTGCGACGACCCCCACTCCCGCGACGGCCCGCGGCGTGCACGTGAAGGCTTGAGAGAGGACGCCATGTCGACGACCCCGATCACCGGCAGCACCCCCGCCCCATCGCAGGCCACCCCCGCGACCGCCGGCAGCAAGGAGCTCGGCAAGGACGAGTTCCTGAAGCTCCTCACCGCCCAGCTCGCGAACCAGGACCCGCTGCAGCCCGTCGACAACCAGGCCTTCATCGCGCAGCTCGCGCAGTTCTCGAGCGTCGAGCAGCTCCACGCCGTCTCGAGCCGGCTCGACACCCTGCTCCTCGCGACCGCGGCGGCGAACCAGATGAACACCGCCTCGCTCGTCGGGAAGGACGTCTCCTTCAAGGCGGACGGCGTGGAGGTCGCCGCGGGCGCGGCCTCGAATCTCCAGATCAAGCTCCCCTCGCGCGCCAACGTGACGGCGGTCGTCCAGGATGCGTCCGGCCGTACCGTGCGCACGCTCGCGCTCGGCACGCGCGAGGGCAGCTTCGACCTCGGCTGGGACGGCCACGACGAGGCGGGCAACGCCGTCGCGGCGGGCCACTACACGGTCGCGCTCTCCGCGAAGGCGGTCGACGGCACCGCGGTGACGCCCGACGCGCGGGCGCGCGGCCGCGTCTCCGGCGTGTCGTTCGACGGCGGCGCCACCGAGCTGCTCGTGGGCGGCGCGCACGTGAAGCTGCCCGACGTGGTCGAGATCACCCAGCCCTGAACCGCGCCCGCGAGCGCCCTCACGCACCTCCCCAAGGACACGCCATGAGCCTCCTCACCTCCCTCGCCTCCGGCACGACCGGCCTCTCCTCCGCGTCGGCCGAGCTCGCCGTCGTCGGCGACAACATCGCGAACGCGAACACGATCGGCTTCAAGTCCGGCCGCGCCGCCTTCGAGGACGCGCTCGCGCAGACCGTCGTCGGCGGCACGGGCCAGATCGGCCTCGGGTCGCGCCTCCAGTCCGTCCAGAAGCTCATCACGCAGGGCGCGCTCGCGAACACCGGCGTGTCGACGGACCTCGCGCTGCAGGGCGGCGGGTTCTTCGAGGTGAAGGGCACGACCGGCGACGGCCGGAATGGCGCCTACCTCACGCGCGCGGGCCAGTTCACCGTCGACAACACGGGGTTCCTCGTGAACCTCGACGGCCTCCGCGTGCAGGGCTACGGCGCCGACTCCATGGGCACGATCACGAGCGCGACCGGCGACATCCAGGTCGGGAACGCCAGCTCGGCGCCGCTGGCGACGACCTCGGTGACGATCAAGGCGAACCTGCGGGCCGACGCGGCCGTCGGGGCGCCCTTCGATCCCGCCCAGCCGGCGCAGACCTCGAACTTCGCGACGTCGGTCACGGTCTACGACTCGCTCGGCAAGGCGTACCAGCCGCAGGTGTACTTCGCGAACGACGGCGGCGGGACCTGGGAGTGGCACGCGATGGTCGACGGCAGCCTCATCGACGGTGGAACGCCGGGCGAGCCCGCCGAGATCGCCTCGGGGTCCCTCGCGTTCGACACGCAGGGCCGCCTGGTGGACGAGAGCCAGACGTCGAGCTTCGCCCCGCTCGGCGCCGATGCGACGTCGATCCGGTTCAACGTCGGTGACGCGATCGGCGCGGGCGGCACCGGCCTCGCGGGCGTGACGCAGTTCGCCTCCCCGAGCGCCACCACCTTCGTCGGGCAGGACGGCTACGGCTCGGGCGAGCTGACCTCGGTGCAGATCGACAAGAAGGGCACCGTCCTCGGCGTCTTCACGAACGGTCAGACCCGCGCCCTCGGCCAGGTCGGCGTGGCGCGCGTCGCGGCGCCGGACCAGCTCGAGCGCGTCGGCGGCAACCTCTTCGCGCTCACGCGCGACTCCGGCGACGCCGTGCTCGGCGCCGCGGGCGACGGCGGCCGCGCCTTCATCTCCGCCGGGACGCTCGAGCAGTCGAACGTCGACATCGCCGAGCAGTTCGTCCGGATGATCGCGGCGCAGCGCGCCTTCGAGGCGAACTCGAAGACCATCACCACCTCGGACCAGCTCCTCTCCGAGCTCATCCAGATGAAGCGGTGACGCGCCCTCGCGCGCCGCGGCTTATCGCGGCGCGCGCGCGTGACGATTCACCTCGAAAGGAGCGCCCTCGTGATCTGCCTCACGCGTCTGGACGGCAAGGAGCTGGTGGTCAACGTGGACCACGTCCTCACCGTGGAGGCGACGCCCGACACGGTCGTCGGCCTGACCACCGGGGCTCACCTCATGGTGAAGGAGTCGGTGCGCGACGTCGTGGAGCGGTCGGCGGCGTGGAAGCGCCGCGTCGCCGCCGGGTTCGAGACCCGCGGCCTGGTGCTGCCGTTTCCGCGGAGCACGGGGGAGTAGCGCGTCATGGATCTGAACTCCATCCTCGGCATCCTCCTCGCCATCGGCATGATCCTCCTCGGGCAGGCGCTCGAGGGCGGTCACGCCGGCTCGCTGGTCCAGCCCACCGCCGCGCTCATCGTGTTCGGCGGCACCATCGGGTCGGTCATGGTCGCGTACCCGCTGGGCGAGTTCATCCACGGGGTGAAGCTCGCGAAGCTCGCCTTCACGAACCCGAAGCACGACCTGCCGGGCGTCGCGAGGCAGCTCGTCGAGCTCGCGACCCTGGCCCGCAAGGAAGGGGTGCTCGCGCTCGAGGCGCACCTCGGCGACGTGCAGGATCCGTTCATGAGGAAGGCGCTCGGGTACATCGTCGACGGCGTGGACGCGGAGGTCACCCGCGACTCGCTCGACACGGCCATCGACGCCGAGTTCCACGAGGTCACGGCGGCGTCGAAGGTGTGGGAGACGGCCGGCGGCCTCGCCCCCACCATCGGCATCCTCGGCGCGGTGCTCGGGCTCATCCACGTCATGGAGAACCTCTCCGACCCGTCGAAGCTCGGCGGCGGCATCGCGGTCGCGTTCGTCGCGACGGTGTACGCCGTCGGCGCGGCGAACATCCTGTTCTTGCCGATGGCGGCGAAGATCAAGCGCCGCCTCACCCTCGCCAAGGAGCGAAAGGTCCTCATCATGGAGGGCATCCTCGCGATCCAGGCGGGCCTGAACCCCCGCGTCCTCGAGGAGAAGCTCCGCGCGTACACCGGCGAGGAGGCCCCGTCGGCCGACGCCCAGAAGAAGGCAGCGTAGGAGTCAACGTGAGCGGCGGCAAGAAGAAGAAGGAGGTCCACGAGGAGCACGAGAACCACGAGCGGTGGCTCGTCTCGTGGGCGGACTTCATGACGCTGCTCTTCGCGTTCTTCGTCGTGATGTACTCGGTGAGCCGCGTCGACAACAAGCGGCTCAACCAGGCGGCGAACTCGATCAAGTGGGCGCTCCACTACTCCGGCACCGGCGGCCTCGGCCAGCTCCCGCTGTTCGACGGTCCGCCCTCGGAGGGCGGCAACGTGATGGAGATGGCCGGCGGCGGGCTCAACCCGGCCCAGCAGCAGGCGATGGAGAACTTCCGGCGCCGGGTCGAGAACCGCATCCGCCCGTTCGTCATGCAGCGCGCCGGGCCCACCGCGGTGACCGTCTCGATCGAGGGGCGCCGCGTCACGGTGCGGCTCGCGGCGGCGGACTTCTTCGACGCGGGGCAGGCGCTCCTGCGACCGCAAGCGGTGCCGCTCCTCGACGCCATCGCCGAGGAGCTGGTCCCGCTCGAGCGGCCGCTGCGGATCGAGGGGCACACCGACGACACGCCCGCCGCCGGCGCGCGCTACCGCGACAACTGGGACCTCTCCGCGTCGCGCGCCGCGACGGTGGCGAGCTACCTCGAGCGCGCGCACCACGCCGCGCCCGAGCGCCTCTCCGCCACCGGCTTCGCCGCGACCCGCCCGCTCTCGCGCGGCGACACCCCCGAGGACCGCGAGCTGAATCGGCGCGTCGAGATGGTGGTGGAGCTGGAGCTGAAGGCGGAGCCGAAGCCGCGCAGGGAGATGCCGCGGTTCGATCCGCTGCCGCGGTGAGGCGGCCGTTCGCCCGGCACCGCTCGCGAAGGTGGTGCCCCCGCTGGGAACGGCGCGGGCCCTGTCGTGAAGCGGTCCCGCGGGCGTAGGGTTCCACGGTCCGTCCCAGCAGCGGAGCCGACCATGAACCTCGCGCGTCCCCTCGCCGTCGCAGCCCTGTCGCTCCTCGCGCTGGCGCGCCTCGCGCGCGCCGACGGCGACCCCGCCCCCGAGCGCTTCACCGTCGTCGCGAACGGCGAGAAGATCGGCTTCGTCCACGCCACCCGGCGGGGGAGCGACGTCGAGGTCGACTTCCAGGTGGACAACAACGGGCGCGGGCCCAAGCTGCGCGAGCGCCTCACGCTCGGCGCGAGCGGGCTCCCGACGGCGTGGCGCATCGAGGGCAAGGCCGAGGCCGGCGCGCCGGTGCAGGAGGAGTTCTCGCTGCGCGCCGGCCGGGCGGCCTGGAAGTCCCTCGACGACGCAGGCGAGGCTGCCGCGTCCGCGCCCGCGGTGTACGTGCCCAAGGACGCGAGCCC
The DNA here is from genome assembly GCA_045802735.1 of Anaeromyxobacteraceae bacterium. GTDB lineage: Bacteria > Myxococcota > Myxococcia > Myxococcales > Anaeromyxobacteraceae > Anaeromyxobacter_A. The sequence continues at coordinate 5,366 of JBJMQK010000488.1, forward strand.
GTGGGCGCTCGGCCTCACCGCCCGCGCGGCCCTCGCGGCGCCCGGCGGCGTCCTCGCGATGTGGCCCTCGGGCGAGGTCCGGGCGACGCGGCTCCGCGACGTGACGCTCGGTGGCGGTGCGGGTGCGCGGCTCGCGACCACGGCCTTCGCGCTCGCGGGGCTCGACCTCTTTCCCATCTACGTCCTCCTCGACGGCTCGCGGCGCCTGGTCGCGGTGGTGAACGTGTGGTGGGTCGTCGTGGACGAGGCGTACGCGGGCGAGGCGGCGAAGCTGCAGCAGCTCGCCGCCGACCTCGACCGCGAGCTCCTCGCCGCCGTCGCCCGCGCCGCGACCCACCGCGCGGACGGCCGCCCGATCTACATCCGCAACGCGCGCGTCTTCGACAGCGCCGCCGCGCGCCTGTCGGACCCGACGACCGTGGTGGTGTACGGAAACCGCGTCGCGAGCGTGCGCCCCGACGCAACCCCGGGCGACGGCGCGGTGGTCGTCGACGCCGAGGGCGGGACGCTCCTCCCCGGCCTCCACGACATGCACGCGCACATGTGGTCGTGGGACGGCGCCTATGACCTCGCCGCCGGGGTCACGTCGGTGCGCGACCCCGGGAACATGAAC
>JBJMQK010000520.1:0-5608 GCA_045802735.1 Anaeromyxobacteraceae bacterium
CGGGTTCGCGGGGCACGGGTGGCGGGCGGCGCCGGCGCGCGGCGGGGGGGCAGGCCGCAGCGCGCCAGGCGGCCGCGGGTTCGGCGCCGGCGGTGCGGGCGGGCGCGGGTTCGCCGCCCACGCTGGCGGTGGCGGCGGCGGCCACGGTCGTCGCTGATCCTGGCCGCGAGGACGTCGCGCGATGGCCAATGAGAAGCAGCTCGCGCTGTGGAACGGTCCGGGCGCGGCGGGCCTCCTCGCGGTCCGCCCCTCGCTCGAGGCGGCGATCGAGCCGCTCGGCCTCGCCACGATCGACGCCCTCCGCCCCGCGGCGGGGGAGCGCGCGCTCGACGTCGGGTGCGGGCTCGGCGAGACGACGCTCGAGCTCGCGAGGCGGGTGGGCCCGCGCGGCGCGGCCGTCGGCGTCGACGTCGCGCAGCCGTTCCTCGCCGTCGCGCGGGAGGAATCGCGCGGCGTGTGGAACGTCAGCTACCTCCTCGCCGACGCGCAGACGCACCCCTTCGCGGCTGGGTTCGACCTCTGCTTCTCGCGCCTCGGCCTCATGTTCTTCGACGATCCGCCCGCCGCCTTCGGCAACCTGCGGCGCGCGCTCCGGCCGGGCGGACGGTTCGCGGCGGTGGTCTGGGGACCGCCCGCCGCCTGCGCCTGGGTCGAGCTGCCGCTGCGCGCGGTGCGAGGCGTCCTCCCGTCGGTGCCGGATCCCGCGACGTCGGGGCCCGGCCCGTTCTCGCTCTCGGACCGGGCAGCGCTCCTCGGGCTCCTCTCGGACGCCGGGTTCGCGGACGTCCGGGTCGAACCCGCAGAGCTGCCGTTCCGCTGTGGCGAGACGCCCGAGCAGGCGGCGCCGTTCCTGCTGCGCTTCGGCCCCGCCGCCGCCGCCCTGCGCGAGGCGGGGCCCGAAGGGCAGCGCCTCCGCCCCCGCGTCGAGGCCGCCCTGCGCGACGCGCTCGTCCGCTGGCGCGGGCCGCGCGGCGTCGAGCTGCCGTCGTCGCAGCTCTTCGCGACCGCCACCGCGCCGTAGCACCGCCCTCAGCAGATCCGCGGTAGGGCCTCCCCGTACGGAAGGTCGAGGATGCGCCGGCCGCCGATCGGCGTGCGCAGCGCCACGAAGCCGGGGTGCTCGGCGGTGACCGTCCCGATGCGCGCAGCGTCCCTGCCGAGCGGGTGGGCCCGCATCGCCGCGAGCGCGCGCTCCGCGCCGGCCTCGGGCACGAACGCGACCACCTTCCCCTCGTTCGCGACGAGGAGCGGGTCGAGGCCCAGCATCTCGCAGGCGCCGCGGACGGCGTCGCGGACCGGGATCGCGCGCTCGTCGACCTCCACGCCGAGCTTGCCGCGCGAGGCGACCTCGACGAGCGTCGCGGCGACGCCTCCGCGCGTGGGATCGCGCATGGCGTGGACGTCGGGGAACGCCTCGAGCACCGCGGCGACGAGCCCGTGCAGCGGCGCGGTGTCGCTCCGCACCTCGCCCCCGAAGCGGAGCCCCTCGCGCTGCGACAGGATGGCGACGCCGTGGTCGCCGATCGTCCCGGAGAGCAGGATCGCATCGCCGGGCGCGACGCGCCGCGACGAGAGGCTCACGCCGGGGAGGGGGAGGCCGATCCCCGCGGTGTTCACGAAGAGCTTGTCGCCCTTGCCGCGGTTCACGACCTTGGTGTCGCCCGTGACCACCAGCACCTCCGCCGCCGCGGCGGCACGCCGGATGGAGGCGATGACCCGCGTGAGCTCGGCGAGGGGCAGCCCCTCCTCCAGGATGAACGCGAGCGACAGGAAGAGCGGCTTCGCGCCGCCGACGGCGAGGTCGTTCACCGTCCCGTTCACCGCCAGCTCGCCGATGTCGCCGCCGGGGAAGAAGAGCGGGGTCACGACGTAGGAGTCGGTGGTGAAGGCGACGCGCGCGCCGCCGACGGTCACCGTCGCCTGGTCGTCGAGCGGCTCGAGCAGCGGGTTGCGGAACGCGGGCAGGATGAGCTGCTCGATGAGCCGCGCGGTGAGCTTCCCGCCGCTGCCGTGCCCCATGAGCACCTGCTCGGTGTCGGCGATGGGGACGGGGCAATCGCCGAAGGGCAGCGGGGCGTCAGAGGACATCGTCCTCCCCCAGGGCGACGTGCACCTCATCCCAGAGGAGGTGCAAGAGCGCCGTGTGCGTCTCCTGGACGCGGTGGACCGACCAGGTCTTCACGACAAAGCAGTGATCGCACACCTCCGGCATGCGGCCGCCGTCGCGCCCGGCGAAGCCGATGGTGAGGAGGCCCTTCTCCCGCGCGCGCTTCAGCGCCCGGTTGACGTTGGCCGAGGCGCCGGAGGTGGAGATGCCGAGCGCCGCGTCCGCGGGCCGGGCGTGCAGCTCGACCTGCTCGACGAAGACCCGCGCGAAGTCGGTGTCGTTGCCGATGGCGGTGATCGTCGCCGCGTCCGCGGTGAGCGCGAGCGCGGGGAGCGCCCGGCGCTTCTCGACGATGGGGTGGACGAACTCGACGGCGACGTGCGCCGCGTCGCAGGCGGAGCCGCCGTTCCCCATGACGAGGAGCTTGCCCCCGTCGCGGAACCGCCCGGCGAGGTCCCTGACGCAGGCCTCGAGGCGCGCGGCGTTCTCCTCGAAGAAGCGCAGCTTCACCTCGGCGCTCTCGCGCGCCTTGCGCAGGATGGCGTCCCTCATCGCGCCGCCCCGCCGGCGAGCGCGGCCTCGCCGTCGGCGTGGCGTCCGTACTGGTAGTATGCGGCGCACGCGCCCTCCGAGGACACCATCGTCGCGCCGAGCGCCGTCTGCGGCGTGCACTCCCGCCCGAACGCCGGGCAGTCGCAGGGCTTCGCGAGGCCGCGCAGGATCTGGCCGCTGATGCAGAGCGGCGACTCGCGCGTGGCGATGTCGTCCACCTCGAAGAGCCGCTCCGCGTCGTGGCCGCGATACTGGTAGGCGAGCTTGAGCCCGGACTTCGGGATCCACCCCACGCCGCGCCACTTGCGGTCGGCCACCTCGAACACCTCGAAGAGGAGGTCCTGCGCCGGCCGGTTCCCCTCGCGCGACACGACGCGCGCGTAGGGGTTCTCGACGTCCGCTCGCCCCTCCTCGAGCTGGCGCACCGCGAGCCAGATCCCCTCGAGCAGGTCCACCGGCTCGAACCCGGTGACGACGATCGGCACCCGGTAGCGCGCGGAGAGCGACTCGTACTCGCGGTAGCCCATCACCGCGCACACGTGCCCCGGCCCGAGGAAGGCCTGCACGCGATTGCCGCGGGACTGGAGGATCGCGGCGATGACCGGTGGGACGAGCACGTGCGACACCAGCATGGAGAAGTTCGCGACCCCCTCGCGCTTCGCGCGCCACACCGCCATGGCGTTCGCGGGCGCGGTGGTCTCGAAGCCGACGGCGAAGACCACCACGCGGCGCGCCGGGTGCTCCTTCGCGATCCGCACCGCGTCGAGCGGCGAGTAGACGACGCGCACGTCGGCCCCGCGGCTGCGCAGCGCGAGCAGGTCGCCGCGCGAGCCCGGGACGCGCAGCATGTCGCCGAACGAGGTGAAGATGACGTCCGGCGCGCTGGCGATGGCGTGCGCGCGGTCGATCATCTCGAGCGAGGTCACGCACACCGGGCACCCGGGGCCGTGCACCAGCTCGACCGTCGGCGGGATGATCCGGTCGATCCCGTAGCGGACGATGGAGTGCGTCTGGCCGCCGCACACCTCCATGAGCACCCAGGGCCGCGTCACCGCGCTCGCGATGCGCGCGGCGAGGCGCTCGGCGAGGGCGGGGTCGCGGTACTCGTCGAGGTACCTCATGGCCCGCCCTCCGCATCGCGCCGATCCGCGGTCAGCTCGGCGGTGTGGCCCATGACGTCGAGCGCGCGGTACGCCTTCAGCGCCTCCTCGCGGTCGACCCTGGAGATGGCGAAGCCGACGTGGACGAGGACGAAGTCGCCGACGGCGGCCTCGGGGAGGCACTCGAGGCAGACGTCGCGCGTGACGCCGGCGAACGAGACGTCTCCGAAGCGGAGGCCGTTCTCGCTGCGCACCACCATCACCTCTCCCGGGATCGCGAGGCACATCGGGCTACCCTCCCTCTCTCGCGAGCCGCCGGCTCGCCACCGCCGCCTGCCCGAGCGCGATCCCGCCGTCGTTCGGCGGGATCGCGCGGTGCAGCAGCACCTCGAACCCCGCGCCCACGAGCAGCGCCAGGCAGCGCTCGGTCAGGATCCGGCTCTGGAAGCAGCCGCCGGAGAGCGCCACCGCCTCGAGGCCGAGCGCCTCGCGGCCGCGCCGGCAGGCCTCGAGCACGACGCGCGCGAGCGTCTCGTGGAAGCGCGCCGCGATCGCAGGCCCGCCCGCGCCGCGCCGCAGGTCCGCGGCGATCGCCTTCACCGCTGGTCTAAGATCCGCCTCGTCGGCGCCCGCGCCGTCGGGCCCCATCGCGAACGGGTACGGGTCGTGCTCGCCCGGCGCAGAGACGGCCTCGAGCTCCACCGCCGCCTGGCCCTCGTAGCTCACCTGCCCGCGCACCCCGCAGAGCGCCGCGACCGCGTCGAGCCAGCGGCCGGCCCCCGTCGCGCGCGGCGCGAGCGACGCGCTCGCGAGGAGCCGGCGCGCGAGCTCGCCGCGCGCGGCGTCGACCGGCGCGGGGTCGAGCGGCTCCCCCGCGTCGAGGAGCGCGGCGCAGGCGAGCCGCCACGGCTCGCGGATCGCCGCCTCGCCGCCGGCGAGCGCGATGGGCCGGAGGTGGGCGAGGCGCTCGAAGCCGCCCAGATCGGCGCGCAGGATCTCGCCGCCCCACGCCTCGCCGGCGGGGCCGCACCCGGTCCCGTCGAACGCGACGCCGAGGACCGGGCCCGCCCGCCCGTGCTCGGCGAGGCAGGACGCGACGTGGGCGTGGTGGTGCTGCACGCCGATGCGCCGGAGCCCGCTCGCGAGCGCCCAGCGCGTGGAGCGGTAGTCGGGGTGGAGGTCGTGGGCGACGGCCGCGGGGCGGACGCCGAGGAGCCGCACGAGCTTGTCGATGGCCTCCTCGAAGAAGCGGTGGGTCTCGAGGTTCGAGAGGTCGCCGAGGTGCGGCGACAGGAGCGCGAGCCCGGCGCGCGTGACGCAGACCGTCGCCTTCAGCTCGGCGCCGACGGCGAGGAGGGGCGGCGCGCGATCGAGGAGCGGCACGGGGTCCGGGACGAAGCCGCGGGCGCGCCGCACGGCACGCGGTGCGCCCGCGCTCATGCGGAACACCGAGTCGTCGACGCGGGCGTGGATCTCGCGGTCGTGGCCGAGGACCAGGTCGGCGACGGCGGAGAGGCCGCGCCTCGCCTCGTCGTCGGTGCGAGCGATGGGCTCGTCGGAGAGGTTCCCGCTCGTCATGACGAGGAGCGGCGGTCCGTCGCAGAGGAGGAGGTGGTGGAGCGGGGCGTAGGGCAGCATGAGCCCGAGGTCGCGGACGCCGGGCGCGACCGACGGTGCGACGTCGGCGCCGGCGCGCGCCGGGACGAGCACGATCGGGCGCGCCCGCGCGGGGAGGAGCGCGTCGGCGGCCCCGTCCACGTGGGCGACGCGCTCGGCTTCCCCGAGGTCGCGCGCCAGGAGCGCGTACGGCCGTTCGGGCGGGTGGTTCCGCGCGCGGAACCGCGCGACC
>JBJMQK010000549.1:0-2956 GCA_045802735.1 Anaeromyxobacteraceae bacterium
GTCAAAGGAACGGGCACACGATCACCCTGCCCTGCGCGCGCCGGAGGCCTCCGGGAACGACACCCGGCACAGCGCGCCGCGGCCCGGCACCGCGAGCCGCTCGAGCGTGCCTCCTGACTGCGTGACGATGCGCTCGGCGAGCGCGAGGTCCATCGCGCCGGCGCACGCCGCGCCCGTGTCGGCGACCTCCAGCGCGGCGCGCCCGTCGCGCACGAACGCGCGCAGCCCCAGCTCGCCGCCCGCCGGCATCGCGGCGGCCGCAGCGCGCAGGACGTGTCGCACGGCGAGGCGGAGCTGAGCGGGGTCGGCGAGGGCAAAAGCCGGCGCGCTCGCGCGGCGGACGCGCACGCCCGGCGCGAACGACACGGCGGCGAGCGCCGCGGAGGCGAGCGCGTCGAGGTCCACCGCCTCGGGAGGCGCCGCGGCCTCGGGCGACGCGGCGAGCCGCCCGAGCTGCTCCTCCGCCAGGGCGAGCGCCTCGGCGAGGTGGGCGAGCTGGGCGTCCGCGGCCGCATTGCCGGGCGGGAGCGCGAGGCGGAGCAGCGACGCCGCCGCGCTCGCCCGCGCCAGCGGCGCCCCGACCTCGGCGCGCAGCGCGGCGACCGCGAGCCTCGCGTCCAGCGATCCGCGCTCCACGGTCGCCGGCCCGGGCGGGCGGCTTCGCAGCGGCTCGCCGCGGACGATGTCGGCCTCGTCCACGACGAGCGCGGGTTCCGGGCGCGGCCCGGCGTCCGCCAGCACCAGCGCGGCCGGCGGGTCCACCCGGACCGCGGCGACGTCGATCGGCGCGGGCAGCTCCACGCGGACCGCGGCCGCGCGCGCCGGGACGCGGCCCGCGGGCGTCGCGACCGCGATCCTCCCCGTCACGGGCCCGCGGGTGAGGCCGCGCACGAGGACCGAGAGGTCCTCGCCGAGGACGTCGCGGCCTCGGCGCGCCAGCGACCCGACGGAGCCGCCGGCGAGCGCGACGGCGGCGTCGTTCGCCCAGATGACGCGGCCCGACTCGTCGAACGCGACCGCGGCGTCGCCGAGGGCGGTCGAGAGGCCGCGGAGGACCGCGTCCACCTCGAGAGGCACGCCCGCCCCGCGCCGCCGCTTGTCGCGCGCGACGGCCCAGGCCGCGCTAACGAGTCCGGCCGCGCCCGTCGCGGCGAGGACCACGAACGAGGTGGCCCCCTCGCCGCGCGCGACCGCGGGCCCACGCGCGAGCACGAGCGCAAGCGCCGCGCAGGCCGGGAGCGCGAGCGCGAGGGCGCCGAAGGACATGCGCGCCGCAAAGTGCGCCTTGCCGGCCGGTTCCGCCATCCCCAAGTGATCGGTATGAAAAGGGTTTGGCGCGCCTCCGACGGTCCCGATGCGGCTCCCCAGCAGCGACGAGACACCGGTTCGGGGCTCGCCGGGGACGGCACCACGGAACGGTCGTCGCACGGCCTCTGGACCCCCACCGAAGGGCCGATGCGCCATGACCCCGGCGGCCCGGGTGGCGAGCCGAACGGGCGGACGATCCCGATCCCGGGGCACACTGCCCTCAACGAACGGTAAAGCGCCGTCGCAACGCAAGAATGGCCGCGCCGCGTGCGTCGCTCTCGGTCCGGAGTTAAAACGCACCTCCCCCCCGTTCATCCTGACCCGACCCCGCAAGGGCCCTGGCGCCCGGTCGGCAGGAAGGTTTCTGTTGCCCTCATTACCACGGGTGGGTATCCCTGAACGCTCGCGCCCCGGCGACCGTTGGTGCCGCGGTGCGCGCAGAGAGACGACTGGAGATCGACATCATGTCGGAGAAGGACAAGAAGGCCGCTGGAGCTCAGGTGGCCCCTGCGATGGGTCCCCCCGGCCTCATCAACAAGGAGGACATCCCGCAGGTGCTCCCGATCCTGCCCCTGCGGAACTCGGTGTTCTTCCCGGGCGGGGTCCTGCCGCTCGCGGTCGGGCGTCAGAAGACGATCGCCCTGATCAAGGACGCCGTCCGCGACGAGCAGGTGATCGGCGTCGTGACGCAGCGGCGCGCCGAGGAGGAAGATCCGGGCGCGGCCGACCTCTACACGGTCGGGACCGTCGCGCGGATCGTGAAGCTCCTCAAGATGGGCGAGGACAACTACTCGCTCGTCGTCCAGGGCCTCGCGCGCTTCCGCGTGCTCGACCTCGTCCAGGAGTCGCCGTACCTCAAGGCGCGCATCGACCCGGTCGAGGACAAGACCGCCGTCGACGACGTCGAGGTCGAGGCGCTCGCCATCAACCTCAAGAAGCTCGCGCGCGAGGTGATCGAGCTCATGCCCGAGCTCCCCGCCGCCGCGACCGAGCTCGTCGAGTCGATCACGCACCCGGGGCACCTCGCCGACCTCATCGCGGCGAACGTCGACGTGCCCATCGAGGAGAAGCAGCAGGTCCTCGAGACGGTCGACCTCAAGGCGCGGATGAAGCTCGTCCTCGAGCTCCTCAACCGCAAGCGCGAGATCCTCAAGCTCTCGAACAAGATCGACTCCGCCGTGAAGGGCGAGATGTCGAAGACGCAGCGCGAGTACTACCTGCGCCAGCAGCTCAAGGCGATCAAGGAGGAGCTGGGCGAGCTGGGCGAGGAGGAGGAGGAGCTCGACGAGCTGGCGGAGCGGCTCAAGAAGGCCGGCCTGCCGCCCGACGTCGAGAAGGTCGCGACGAAGGAGCTGAACCGCCTGAAGAGCATCCCGACGGCGAGCTCCGAGTACACCGTCGCGCGCACCTACCTCGACTGGATCGCCGACCTGCCGTGGGCGAAGCGCAGCGACGACAACCTCGACATCGAGAACGCGCGCGGGATCCTCGACGCGGACCACTACGGCCTGCAGAAGATCAAGAAGCGCATCCTCGAGTACCTCGCCGTCCGCAAGCTGAAGAACGACATGCGCGGGCCCATCCTGTGCTTCGTCGGGCCTCCCGGCGTGGGCAAGACGTCGCTCGGCCAGTCCATCGCGAGGGCCAT
>JBJMQK010000628.1:0-5453 GCA_045802735.1 Anaeromyxobacteraceae bacterium
TCCGGCGCGCCCGTCGCCGCGGTCCCCGTCGCCATCCCGATCCCGGTCGCGCCCGTCGCGGCCCCGAAGTGAAGGAGCAGAAGATGATGCCGCTCGCCCTCGCGCTCGCCCTCGCCCTCGCCGCCGACGCCCAGGCCGCACCCGGCGTCACCCCCGTCCAGCCCGTCGCCGCGCTCGCGGACCCCGCCGTCCAGGCGGTGGCGCCCATCGCCTCGACCGCGGGCGGCACCGCCGGCGGTGCCACCGCAGCGGCGATGGACGCCGCGAACGCCGTCGGCGGCGCCGTCGCGCCCGCCGTGAGCGGCGTGGCAGGCGCGGTCGCCCCCACCGTCAACGCGGTCGCCGGCGCCGTGGCGCCGACGGTGAACGCCGTCACCGGCGCAGTGGCGCCCACCGTGAACGCGGTCGCCGGCGCCGTGGCGCCGACCGTGAACGCCGTCACCGGCGCGGTCGCACCGACCGTCGAGGCCGTCGGCGGTGCCGTCGCCCCCGTCGTGAAGGCGGTCGGCGGCGCGGTGGCGCCGCTCGTGAACGACCTCGCCGGCGCGCTCTCACCGCCCTCGGCGCCGGCGCCGCAGCAGGTCACGGCGAACGGCGTCCCGGTGCCGGCGAGGCCGGTCGCGCCCGTGGCCGTCTCGCCCGTCAAGGCCCCGGTCGCGCCCGTCCCGGTCGGCGCACCCTCGGAGCCCGCCCCCGCCCCGGGCTCCGTCGTGAGCGAGGCTGCCGCCCCGACGGCCGAGGACCTCGCGTCCGACGCCAAGGACGCCGCCGACGACAAGCTCATCGAGGGCCAGCCGGGCCCGCGGCCGCCGCGCCCCATCAAGCGCGTGAAGTTCGGCACCACCGCGAAGGAGCTCTCCAGGGCCGAGGGCGACCCCGACGTGCTGCTCGACGCCGGCGCCAGCATCGACCTCATCGAGTTCGTGGTGCGGAACGTCCGCGCGCACGTCTCCCTCGACGCGAAGGTCGGCAACCTCGTCCAGCTCTCCGCCGGCGCCGACGCGTCGATCGACGAGATCCGCCTCACCATCAAGAACGTCCGCGTCGAGGCGCACCTCGTCGTCCGCCTCGACAACGTGGCGCACATCGTCGACCGCGCGCTCACCACGCTCGACCGGAACCCGCAGATCATCAGCGGCCTGCTCAACACGGTGAACAACACCGTCAACACCGTCGGCGGCATCGCCAACACCGCGCTCGCGCCCGGCGGCGTCGTCTCCCAGGTCGTGGGCACCGTCAACACCGCGCTCCAGCCCGGCGGCGTCGTCTCGCAGGTGGTCGGGACGGTGGACAAGGCGCTCGCGCCGAACGGCGTCGTGTCGCAGCTCGTCGGCACCGTGGGGCAGGTCGCGCAGACCGCGCTCGCGCCCGGCGGCGTGCTCGACAAGGCCGTCAGCTCGATCGGGAAGACGCTCGAGAGCGTGACCGCGCCGAACGGGCTCCTCGCTCTCACCGTGAACACGCTCGGCCAGACGGTGCAGCGCACGCTCGATCTCACCGGCGGCATCGTCGAGAAGACGCTCGACACGACGGGCGCCCTCATCGGCCAGCAGGTGGTCGGCAGCATCTCCGAGCTGCCGCTCGTCGGGCAAAACAAGGACGCGCAGGGGAACACCGTGCGCGTGGTCCGCGACGCGAGCGGGACGCTCATCCAGGCGGTCCTCGATCCCGCCGGAAAGCTCCTCTCGCTCGGGATCCTCCGCCCCCAGGCCTCGCCGGCGGATCAGCCCGCCGCAGCGCCGGGCGCGCCCGCCACGACCGCCGACGCCGGCGCGGGGCCCGCAGCGGCCGGCGTCGTCCCGGCCGCCGCCGCGGTCGTCCCCGCGGCGGCCGCCACGACCGCCGGGGCGGTGCTCCCCGTCGCAGCGCCCGCCGTCGCGCCGGCCGTCGTGGCCATCCCCGCCGCGTCGTCGCCGTCCGCGGTCCCGAGCAAGCCCGCCCCCGAGGCCCCCGCCGCCCCGTCGGCTCCACCGGCGCCCGCCGCCTCGTCTCCCACCGCAGGGCCCAGCGCCGCCGCGAGCGTCCCCGCGCCGCAGATGTAGAGGTGGGGTCCGCAGGCCACGGGGAGCGTACATATTGGATCCGTGCTCGCTTCCCTCGGCCAGGGATTCACCCGCGTCCTGCGCGACCAGGCGGTCGTGGAGGGCAAGCTGCCGGCGGCGACGCGCTACGTCGTCGCCGGCGGCGCGCGCGGGTGGCTCTACCCGGTCGCGAGCGCGCTCGGCGACGCGTTCGAGCTCTTCGTGTGGTTCGACGGCAGCGCGTACCAGGTGAAGGTCGTCGAGCCCGAGCTGGAAGGGTGCGATCCCCACGCCTGCCACCTCTTCCCCGACGCGCGCATCTGCCTCGGGGAGGAGGCGGGCGGAGGGATGCCCACGCTCGAGGCGGCGTACGCGAAGAGCGTCATGTGGTGCAACGGTTACAGCGCGTACCTGCGCAGCGCGAGGTTTCCGTTCTAGGCGCGCCGCCCCGGGCGGCGATGAGGTGAAGCGATGGCAGAGCTCGATCTCGAACACCTCCGCGACGCCGTGCTCGACGGCCGCCGCGGAGCAGACCGCCCCGCGGCGCGCCGCCGCCAGGTGTTCGTCGACCCGAACGGCCGCGTCGTGATCGGCGACGGCGTCGACGACGGCGAGCGGCGCATGCTGTCCGAGGTGCACCTGGCCGTGTTCGCATAGGCGCACCGTCAGTGCACGTCTGCGACTGGGTGCTGCAGGACGTCGAGCGCGAGCTCGCCCGGCATCCTCCCGAACGCGGTGGCGCGCTGCTCGGCCCGCCGGGGCGCGCGCTCGTCTCGCGGTTCGTCGCCGACCCGGACGCGGCGACCACCTCGGCGAGCTACGGCCCGTCGCGCCAGCTCGGAGCGCGCGTGAAGGAGCTGGAGCGCGACGACGGGCTGGAGCTGAAGGGCATCGTCCATTCGCACCCGCGCGGCATGGACCACCCCTCGGAGCAGGACGCGCTGGAGCTCGCGGTGGGGCTGCGGCTCAACCGGCACATGCCGTGCTACCTCGCGCCGATCGTGACCGGCGGCCCGGCCGCGGGCGACCTCGACGATCACGAGGTGGCGCTCGGCGACGCGAAGATCTCGTTCTACGCCGCCTTTCGCGAGCGCTCCGGCGGCGCCGTCGTCCGCCCGGTGCGCGTGCGGGTCGTGCCGCTCGAGCGCGACCTCTCGCGCGCGGCGCGCGAGCTGGGCGGCGGGCCCGTCGAGGCCTTCGTCACGGATGCGGGCGCGGGGCCGATGCCGGCGGGCCGCGTGCGGCTCGACGGGGCGGAGCTGCTCGTCCTCGCGAGCGACCAGTATCCGGAGCTGCCGCCCGCGATCCTCGCCACGTGCGAGGGCACGACGGCCCAGCTCCACGCGCCGTGGCGCCTCGACGCCGCCGAGGAGGACCGGCTCGCCCTCGCCCTCGGCGAGGTCGTGCGCCCGCCCGGTCCGTACCGCCGCTGCCACGGCCCGCGCGGCGGCCCTGCGCTGACGCGCGACGCCGCGCGGGCCCGCCTCGCGGGGTGGGAGCCGCGGCTCTCCGGCGAGGAGCCGGAGCGGAACGCGGAGGCGCTGCGCGACGCGCTCTTTGCGCGCAGCGGCGGGCTCCTCCCGGGCGCGCTGCGCGAGCGCGCGGTGCTCGTCGCCGGTTGCGGCTCCGTGGGCTCGTACCTCGCGGAGGGGCTCGCGCGCGCCGGCGCCGGCGCGATCGCGCTCCTCGATCCGGAGCGGGTCGAGCCCGCGAACCTCTCGCGCGCGGCGTACGACATCCCGTCGGTGGGGGCGACCAAGGTCGAGGCGCTGGCGCGGCGCCTCCTCTCCGTGAACCCCGCGCTCGCGGTCGCGCCGCACGCCGTCGCGGTCGAGGCGCTCGAGCCCGTGGCGCTCGACGCGCTCGTGCGCGCCGCCGACCTCGTCGTGGCCGCGACGGACGATCCCGCCGCGCAGCGATCGCTCAACCGCTTCGCCTACGCGCGCGGGAAGCCGGCGCTCTTCGTCGGGCTCTACGCCGGCGCGCAAGGAGGCGAGGTGCTCGTCACCGTGCCCGAGCGGACGCCGTGCTACCTGTGCGCCACGCGCGCCCGGCACGCCGCCGAGCGCGCCGGCGGGACCGTCGCGCGTGCGGCCGACTACGGCACCGGGCGGCTCACCGGTGAGCTGGCGCTCGCCGCCGACATCCAGCACGTGGCGAGCGCCGCGCTGAAGCTCGCCCTCTCGCTCCTCGTCCGGGGCACCGGGGGAGCGCTCGAGGGCTTTGCCGAGGAGGCCGTCGCCGCCGGGACGCCCTACCTCACGCTGTCCACGGTCGCGCACTACTGGTTCTACCCGGCGATCTTCGGTGAAACGCCCGGGCAGGGCGCCTACCAGGCGGTCTGGCTCTCGCCCGTCGCGACGGAAGGTTGCGCGGTGTGCGGTGCGCCGGCGGGGCGCGTCGATCCCCTCGAGGTGCCGCTGCGCACGCCCGGCCGGGACGACTTTGCCTCCGTCCGCGCGCCGGCGGGTCGTTGAAGATCTCGCGGGAAGAGGAATACGCACAGCGGTGTTCGATGTGGGGAATGCTACCCCCGGAGGCAGGAATGCCGCTCATCGACGTCCGTCACATCCCGTCGGTCGCCCTTTCGTTCATGAACGACGATCACCACCTCGAGGCCTGCTTGCTGAACGAGCTGGCCGAGGCGCTGGAGGAGCACCGGGCAGGGGAGGCCTCGGTCGGCGATGTGATGGAGCGGTACGAGGCGCTCCTCTCCCACACGCGCGAGCACTTCGAGCGTGAGGAGGCGGTGATGGAGGAGACGGGGTTCCCTCCGTTCCCGATGCACAAGGCGGAGCACGACCGCGTGCTCGACGACATGACCGCCGAGGGCCACGAGTTCCAGCACCGCGGCGACGCCGAGCGGCTGTCGCGCTACGTCACCGAGACGGTCCCCGGCTGGCTCGTCACGCACATCCAGTCGATGGACCTCGTCACCTCGCGGTTCGTGGCGGCGCGCCAGGCGGCGTGACGTCCGGGTCAGGCGTCGGAAGCGGCGGCCCCGCCGAGCGGAAACCCGGCGCGCTCGAGCAGCGTCTCGAACTCCTTGCGCGCGACCGCCTTGCGGTGCGCCTCGGCCGGCTCGACCACCTTTCGCTTCACGAGGTCGAGCAGGGCGTCGTTGAGCGTCACCATGCCCTGCCCGCGCGCGGTCTGCATCACGGACGGGATCTGGAACGTCTTCCCCTCGCGGATGAGGTTCGCGACGCTGCTCGTGCAGAGCAGGATCTCGAGCGCCGCGGCGCGGCCGCCGCCGATCTTCTTGCAGAGGTTCTGGGCGATGACGCCCTTCAGCGACTCCGACAGCATGATCCGGATCTGCGACTGGCGGTCGGTTGGAAACTGATCGATTACGCGATCAACGGTCGACGCCGCCGTCGTCGTATGCAGCGTGCCGAACACCAGGTGGCCGGTTTCGGCGGTCTCGATGGC
>JBJMQK010000667.1:0-5847 GCA_045802735.1 Anaeromyxobacteraceae bacterium
AGGATGATGCTGTTCCGCACCACGATGCCGGCCCCGGCGATGAAGCCGATCATGCTCGTCGCGGTGAAGAACGAGCCGAGGAGCGCGTGGGCCGGGACGATGCCGACGAGCGACAGCGGGATGGGGGCGAGGATGACGAGCGGCATGGAGAAGCTCTGGAACCAGCCCACCATGAGCACGTAGATGAGGAGCATCACCGCGGCGAAGGCGAGGCCGAGGTCGCGGAAGACCTCGAGCGTGATGTGCCACTCGCCGTCCCACTTGAGCGCGGGGTGCTCCGTGTCCGCCGGGTGGGCGAGCCCGAAGCGCGCCACCGGCTCGCCCGCGTCGCCGCGCAGCCCGGTGAGCTTCTTCTCGAGCGCGAGGAGCGCGTAGAGCGGGCTCTCGAGGACGCCGGCGAGATCGCCCATCACGTAGGCGACCGGCTTCAGGTTCTTGTGCGAGATGGCCGCGTCCTCGTGGGTCTCGACGGGCGTCACGAGCTCGGAGAGCGGCACCTGGCCGCGCGCGCCAGGCACGGTGAGCGCGAGGAGCGTGTCGAGCCGCGTCCGCTGCGCCGGGGCGAGCTGCAGCACGAGCGGCACCTGCGCCGCGCCGCGCTCGACGTGGAAGGTGCCGAGCGGCGCGCCATACCCGGCCGCGGCGAGCGTCTGCACCACGGCGGCGGTCTGGACGCCGTGGAGCGCAGCCTTCTCGCGATCGACGCGGAGCGCGAGCTTGGGCGCGGTGGGGTTGAGCGTCGAGTCGACGTCGACCACGCCGGGCGTCGCGAGGAACGCGTCGCGCACCTCGCCGGCGAGCCGGTTCCGCTCCCGCTCGGTGCGCGCGTACACCTCGGCGACCATCGTGTCGAGCACCGGCGGGCCGGGCGGGATCTCGACGAGCGCGAGGCGCGCGCCCACCGGCCGCGTCAGCGCCTCGATCTTCGGCCGGAGGCGGACGGCGATGGCGTGGCTCGCCGCCTTGCGCTCGCCCTTGGGCACGAGGTTCACCTGGAGGTCGACCTGCTCCGGCGCCTCGCGCAGGAAGCTGTGCCGGACCATCCCCACGAACGTGAAGGGGGCCGCGACGAGCGAGTGGACCTCCACGTCCTTCACCTCCGGCTCCTCGAGCAGCCGGCGGGCGACGGCCTGCCCCAGCGCGAGCGCCTCCTCGCGCGCGGCGCCGGCGGGCAGGTCGAGCTGCACCTGCAGCTCGCTCTTGTTGTCGAAGGGCAGCATCTTCACCTTCACGGCGCCGAAGACGAGGAGCGCGACCGCGCCGGCGAGGAGGACCCCCACGCCGCCGAGGAACGCGAGGCGCAGGCTCGGCGAGCCCAGGAGCGCGCGCGTCACCTTCCGGTCGAGGCGGGTGAGGCGACCCTCCGGCGCGGACTCGGGGTGCGCGGCCGGGACGTCGCGCCGCGGCTCCGGGGCGTCGCGCGCGAGGTCGGGCGGGGAGAGTCCGGCCGGGTCGAGGGCCCTGAGGCCGGCCTCCTTCCTGAACGCGCGCATCGCCGCCCAGGGGCTCACGACGAACGCGATGAGGAGCGAGAAGACCATCGCCACGCTGGCGCCCACCGGGATGGGGCGCATGTACGGCCCCATGAGCCCGCGCACCATCGCCATCGGGAGGATCGCGGCGATGACCGCCACCGTGGCGAGGATCGTCGGGTTGCCGACCTCGTCCACCGCCTCGAGCACCGTGCGCGCGAAGCTTCGGCGCGGGCCCGGCAGGTAGAGGTGGCGGTGGATGTTCTCGACGACGACGATCGCGTCGTCGACGAGGATGCCGATCGAGAAGATGAGCGCGAAGAGGGTGACGCGGTTGAGCGTGTAGCCGTTGAGGTAGGTGAGGACGAGGGTCAAGGCGAGCGTCACCGGGACGGCGACGGCGACCACGAGCGCCGAGCGCCACCCCATGAACAGGAGGATGAGCCCGATGACGGACAGCGTCGCGATGAGCAGGTGCTCGATGAGCTCGTTCGACTTGTCGCCCGCGGTCTCGCCGTAGTTGCGCGTGACGGTGGCCTCGACCGACGCCGGGATGAGGTGTCCGCGCAGCGCCTCCACCTTGGCGAGCACCGTGCGGGCGAGCTCCGTCGCGTTCGTGCCTGCGCGCTTCGCGACGACGATCGTCGAGGCCTGCTCGAAGCCGGGCTTGCCCTTCTCCGCCATCAGGATCACGGCGGGGTCGGGCTCGGGGCCGTCGGCGACGCGTGCCACGTCATCGAGGTAGATCGGCCGGCCGTCGCGGACGGCCACGACAACCCGGCCCAGCTCGGCGGCGGAGCGCGCGAAGCCCTGCGCCTCCAGCTCGAGGCGGCGGCCCGCCTGGACCAGCGCGCCCGCCGGGAGCTGCGCCTGGGCGCCCTGGAGCGCCTGCGCCAGCTCGCCCACCGAGACCTGGAGCGAGCGCAGCCGGTCGGGGTCGGGCTCGACGCGGACGGTGCGGCGGGCGCCGCCGAGGACGCGCACCTGCGCCGTCTGCGGGATGTCGGCGATCTCGCGCGCGGCCTCTTCGGCGACCCGGCGCAGCTCGCCCGCGGGGAGCGCGTCGCGTGCGTGCAGCGTGATCGCGAGGAAGGGCACGTCGTCGATGGTGAGCGCGCGCACGACGGGCGGGAGCGCGCCGGCGGGGAGGAGCTCCGGGTGAGCGGAGAGCTCCTGGTGCACCTTCACGAGGCTCGGCTCGAGCGGCTCGTTCACCTTGAAGCGGATCGTGATGAACGCCGCGCTCGGCCGGCTCTGGCTGTACAGGTACTCGACGCCGGGGATGCCCCACAGCCGCCGCTCGAGGGGCGTCGTGAGCTGGCTCTCCACCTCGCGCGGCGACGCGCCGGGGAACGGGACGACGACGTCCACCATCGGGACGATGATCTGCGGCTCCTCCTCGCGCGGCGTGAGCGAGACGGCGGCCACGCCGAGCAGGATCGACGCGAAGACGATCACGGGGGTGAGCTTCGAGCCGAGGAACGGGCGCGCGAGGCGCCCGGCGAGGCCGAGCCGCGTCCCCGCGCTCACGGCAGCACCTCGATCTCCTGGCCATCGCGCAGCGCGCCGGGGTCCTCGATCACGCGCTCGCCACGGGAGAGCCCGGCGCGGACGCTGGTGCGATCGCCGACCCGCTCGCCGATCGACACCCAGCGCAGCTCCGCGCGGCCGGCGGCGGCGACGAACACGCCCGTGAGATCACCGCGCTCGACGAGGGCGCTCTGGGGCAGCCACAGGCCGGCGTTCAGTCCGGCTCCCGGCACCGCCAGCCGCGCGAACGCGCCGCCGCGCAGCGCTCCGCCGCCGCCCAGGAGCCGCGCGCGCAGGCTCCGGCGATGCGACAGCGGATCACCGCCGCGGGTGAGGGCGGTGATCTCGGCCGTGCCCTCGACGGCGCCGGCGCGGAACGCGAGGCGCTGGCCCACCGCGAGGCCCCGCGACTCGTCGTCGGAGAGGCTCGCCGCCAGCTCGAGCGCGCTGCCCTCGAGGACGACGAGCGGCTGGCCCGGCCCGACGAAGTCGCCGGGGTCCACGCGGCGCGCCTGCACGGTGCCCGCGATGGGCGCGCGAAGCTCGGTGTACTGGAGGTTGGCGCGGACGGCGCTGACCGCCGCCTCGGCCTGGGCCCGCTGGGCGGTGGCGCCCTCGAGCTCGCTCGGCGTCGCGGCCCGCTCGGCCACGAGTGCGCGGATGCGGCGCTCGTGCGCGCTTGCCGCGGCGAAGGCGGCCTCGGCGCCGGCGAGCTGACCCCGGACGTCGCTGTCCGCGAGGCTCACGAGGAGCTGGCCGGGGGCGACCTCCTGTCCCTCCTCCACGTGCACCGCGCGGACGGACGCCGCGAGCCGCGTCGCCACGGTGGCGCGGCGGGCGGCCTGGAGGTTCGCGGCGACCCACGTGACCGCGCCGCCGGGCTCGCTCGCGAGGAGCCGGACGCGGGGCCGCGGCGCCGTGACGGGGGCCGGCTCGCCCGCGCCGACTCCGGCGGCGAGCGCCAGGGCGGCGAGCGAGGCGACCGTGAGCTTGGAGAGCGCGGAGACGATGCGGATCATGGCTTCACCCCTTCGACAGGTTCACCTTGGGCGAGCGCGAGCCGCGCCCGCGCGACGCGCGCCTCGAGGCGCGCCTGGAGGATGAGCGCCCGCGCGCCGGCCAGCGCCGACTCCGCGTCGAGCACATCCGTGAGCGGCAGGAGCCCCTGCGCGTGGCGCGCGCGGCGCAGCGCGCTCGCCGACTGCGAGGCGGCGACCGCCTCGGCCGCGGAGCCCACCCGGGCGTCGGCGGTCTCGATCGCGCGCCGCGCCTCGTCCACCTCGCGCCGCGCCTGCCGCTCCTCCCAGGCGAGCGCACTGGCGGCGGCCGACGCGCGCGACCCCGCAGCCCGGACGCGATCGGCGTCGCCGAGCGAGAGGTCCCAGCGCGCGACGACCCCGAGCGCGTACCAGGTCGCGCCGCCGCCGAGTCCGGAGGTGCGGAGCGTCTCGGCCGAGGCCTGCGCACCGACCGACGGCAGGAGCGAGCCGCGCGCGACGTCCTGGCCCGCCTGCGCGGCGTCGCGCTGCAACCGCGCCGCACGGAGGGAAGGACGGTCGGAAGGATCGCCGGCGGCAGTGGGCGCTGCCGCGTCGGCGGCGAGCGGGGTCGCGAGCGGCGCGTCGGCGGCGGCCTCGCCGGCGAGGAGCGCCAGCGCCGAGCGTGCGGTCGCGAGCCGCTGGGCGGCCGTGGCCCGCTCCGCCTCGGCCTGCGCGCGGAACGCCGTGGCGCGGGCGACGTCCGCGTCGAGCGCGAGCCCCTGCCCGTTGCGAGAGCGCACGAAGCGCTCGGTCTCGCTCGCCTGGGCGAGGAGGTCGTCGGCGTAACGGAGCCCCTCGCTCGCGGCCTGCGTACCGAAGTAGGCCTGCACGACGCCGAGCGCGAGTTCCTGCCGGCGCGCCTCGTGCGAGGCCTCCTGCGCCGCCGCCTGCGCCGCCGTGGCGCGCGTCCCGGCCGCGATCCGCCCGCCGGCGTAGAGGGGCTGGGAGAGAGTGACCCCTGCGCCGAAGGCCGTCGCCGCGTCCGGGTGGTTGAGCCGGGCCGGGTCGAAGTCGGCCTGGGCGATCTCCGCCTGGTCGAGGCGGATGCCGAACGCCATGAGCGGCTCGTTGGTGTGGACGCCCTTCACCGAGACGCCGAGCGTGGGGAGCCAGCCGTGGCGCGCCGCATCGGCGTCGGCGCGCGCCGCGTCGACCTGCTCCTGCGACGCCCGGAGGCCCGGGTGCTGCGACCAGGCGCCGCGGATCGCGGCGTCGAGCGAGAGCGGCTCGGCGCGCGCGGAGGGCGCCACCAACGCCAGGAGGGCCGCGAGGAACACCCGGGCGATTCCAGGTCCGGTCGTCGAGAGGGGCTTCACGACCGATCAGAGCCGCCTGGCGCGGGATCGGTTCACGCGAAGCCGCAGGGGGTTCGGTCCCGGCGTTTGCGTCAACGCACCGCGCTCTTCCCGCGCGTGCGTCGCGCGATGCTGCGCAGGCGGGGCGCCAGGCCGGGGGGAGAAGCTCTCCCCCCGAGATCCGCATCCCGAGGATCACCGCCAGCGAGCACGGCCGTCAGAACGTGTTGTCGATGCCGAGCAGCTGGTAGAGGGGGCAATAGCCTGTCGCGCCGGTCGCGGCCGGCACGGCGGCGATGCCGAGCAGCGCATACGACAGCCCGGACTTCGGCGAGTCGTTCGCGAGCCGGTAGGCGGCGACGCCGACGAGCGTCGCGGCGACGGTGCCGCGGAGGACGCGCTCGACCGGCCCGATGTTCTGGGGCAGCCCGAAGATCGTGGTGCGGTGCGGCGCCGCCGTGGCAGAGACCGTCGTCGTCCGAGAGAGCGTCAGCCGGAGCATGTCAGGCG
>JBJMQK010000670.1:0-4024 GCA_045802735.1 Anaeromyxobacteraceae bacterium
CCATCCTCGACCTCGAGCGCGTCGTGACGCGCGAGCTCCCGAACGGCTTGCGCGTGAGGCTCCTCGCCGACCGCGGCGTCCCGACGGTGAGCTACTACACCTTCTTCCAGGTGGGCTCGCGCAACGAGCGGGTGGGCGTCACCGGCATCAGCCACCTCTTCGAGCACATGATGTTCAACGGCGCCGGGAAGTACGGGCCGAAGGAGTTCGACCGCGTGCTCGAGTCGCGCGGCGGCAGCTCGAACGCGTACACCTCGAACGACGTCACGGCGTACTACGAGGACTTCGCCTCCGACGCGCTGGAGACGGTCATCGACCTCGAGTCCGACCGGATGCGCTCGCTCGCGCTCACGCCCGAGACGCTCGAGCAGGAGCGCCAGGTGGTGAAGGAGGAGCGGCGCCTCCGCACCGAGAACTCGGTGTTCGGGCTCATGGAGGAGCAGCTCGAGGCGCTCGTCTTCCTCGCCCACCCGTACCGCTGGCCCGTCATCGGCTGGATGGACGACATCGAGCGCATCACGCGCGACGACTGCGTCGAGTTCTTCCGCACCTACTACGCGCCGGGGAACGCGGCGATCTACGCCGTGGGCGACCTCGACCCGGACGCCACGATCGCCCTGCTCGAGCGCTACTACGACGGCATCCCCGCGGGCCCTTCGCCGAAGCCGGTGGCGCAGGGCGAGCCGCCGCAGCGCGGCGAGCGCCGCGCGGTCGTGCGCTACCCGTCCCAGGCGGCCGCGTTCCTCGTGGGCTGGCGCGGACCGGCCGCACGCAGCGGCGACTCCGCCGCGCTCGACGTCCTCCAGACCGCGCTCGCCGTCGGCGAGTCCTCCCGGTTGCGGCGCAGGCTCGTCGAGGAGGACGAGCTCGCCGTCTCGGTGAACGTGTCCTGGGGCTGGCGCATCGACCCGGGCGTCTTCCTCGTCTTCGTCGAGCTCGCTCCGGGCGCGAAGCCGGAGCGCAGCGAGAAGGTGCTCTGGGCCGAGGTCGAGAAGGTGGCGACGAAGGGGATCTCGGCCGCCGAGCTGCGGCGCGCGCAGCGCCTCCTGCGCAGCTCCGTCCTGCACGAGCTCGCGACCCACAACGGCGTCGCGCACGCGCTCGGCCAGTCCGAGGCGCTGCTCGGCGACTGGCGCGAGGCGGGGAGGTCGCTCGAGCAGTACGCCGCGGTGACGGCAAAGGACGTGCGCCGCGTCGCCGCGGAGGCGCTCGACCCGTCGAAGCGCTGCGTCGTGACGCTCGAGCCCGAGGCGCTGCCTTGAGCGCTGCCTCGAGTCCCGCGACCGGCTCGATCGCGCTGCCGCCGCTGCACGAGCGCAAGCTCGACAACGGCGCGACGGTGGTCGTCGCGGAGCGGCCGGGCGTGCCCCTCGTGGCGGTGCGCCTCGTCATCGAGGCGGGCGCGTCGCTCGACCCGAAGGACGGCCTCGGCCTCGCGAACCTCGTCGCCCAGGTCGCGCGGCGCGGCACCGCGAGGCGCACGGGGAAGGGCATCGACGACGAGGTGGAGGCGCTCGGGAGCGAGCTCGGCGCCGGCTCCGACGAGGACGCCACGTACTTCGGGCTGTCCGCGCCGGCCGAGTACCTGCGCCAGCTGCTCGACGTGGTCGTCGACGTCGCGACCGGCCCGACCTTCCCGCTGAAGGAGTGGGAGCGGATCCGCCGGCGCGAGGTGGCGGGGCTCGCTCACGTGCTCGACGAGCCCGGGGCGGTGGCCGACCGCGCCATGATCCAGGAGGTCTACCGCGGCCACCCGTACGGCCACCCCACCGACGGCCGTGCGAAGCACCTCGAGCGCCTGAAGCGCGGCGACGCCGTCGCGTTCCACCGGCGCTGGTTCGCGCCGTCGGCGGCGACGCTCGTCATCGTCGGTGCGGTCGATCCGGGCGAGGCGCTCGCGCTCGCGCGGAAGTCGCTCGGGCGGTGGCGCGCCGAGGCGCCGCGCGCACCGGTCCCGCGGCCGCCCGCCGCGGTCGAGCGCTCGGTCCTCGTCGTGGACAAGGCCGATGTGACGCAGACGCAGGTGCGCATCGGCACGCCGGCGCTCCCGCGCGCGACGCCCGACTACTTCCCCGCGCTCGTCTCGAACGCCATCTTCGGCGGCGGCTTCACCTCGCGCCTCATGGAGGCGGTGCGCGTGAACCGCGGCCTCTCCTACGGCGTCCGGAGCCGCTTCGCGATGAGCAAGGCCGGCGGGCTCTTCTTCGTCGGCTCGTTCACGAAGGTGGAGACCACCGCCGAGCTGGTGCAGGTCGTGCTCGACGAGGCGGAGCGTTACTGCGAGTCAGGGCCGGGAGACGAGGAGCTGACGCGCGCCCAGAGCTACCTCGCGGGCCTGTTCCCGCTCTCGCTCGAGACGCACGACCAGGTCGCGGAGAAGCTCGCCGACGTGAAGCTCTACGGGATCCCGCTCGAGGAGGTGACCGGCTACCGCGAGCGCGTGCGCGCGGTGACGGCGGAGGCGTGCCGCGACGTCGCGCGCCGCTTCTTCCCGCTCGGCCGCGGCGTCGTCGTCGCGGTCGGGCCGGCGAAGAAGATCGCGCCCGAGCTGGAGCGCTTCGGGCCGGTGACGGTCGTGCCGGCGCGCAAGATGATCTAGTGGTCGCGATCCTCTTCGAGGACGGGCACCTCGTCGCGGTGGACAAGCCGCCGGGGCGGCTCGTCATCCCGGGGCGCGGCGTGCCGGAGCGGACGCTGCAGGAGGAGCTCGCGGAGCGCCTCGGGAGGCTCTGGGTCGTCCACCGCCTCGACCGCGGCACGAGTGGCGTCCTCGTCTTCGCGCGGACGGCGGAGGCGCACCGGGCGCTGAACCTCGCGTTCGACCGCCGCGAGGTGGAGAAGCGCTACGTCGCGATCGTTCGCGGGGAGCCGCCCGCGGTGGCGCGCATCGAGGCCCCGATCGCGCCGGCGCGGCGCGGGCGGATGCGGCCGGCGCGACCCGGGGATCCGAAGGCGAAGGAGGCGGCGACGGAGATCCGCGTGCTCGAGCGCTTCCCGGCGCGCGCCGACCTGGCGCTCCCGGCGCTGGCGCTCGTGGAGGCGCTCCCGGAGACGGGCCGCACGCACCAGATCCGCGTGCACCTCGCCTTCGCGGGGACGCCGCTCGCGGTCGACCCGGACTACGGGGACGAGGGTCCGCTCGCGGCCGGGGGGGAGGTGCTGCTCGAGCGCACCCCGCTCCACGCCGCGCGCCTCGCGCTCAGGCACCCGGCGACGGAGGAGCGGCTCCTCCTCGAGGCGCCCTTGCCCGCGGACATGGCGCGGACGATCGAGGTCGCGCGGGGCCCCACCCGTTCACCCTGAGCGTAGCCCCCGCGGAGCGGGGGCGGAGTCGAAGGGTCACCCTGAGCGTAGCGCAGCGGAGTCGAAGGGCCTTCGACTTCGGCGCTTCGCGCCTACGCTCAGGCTGAACGGATCCGGTCTAGCTCTTACCCTGCACCAGCACCTTCACGTCCGTCCGGAAGGTCACCTCGATCTTCGTCGCGTCGCGGATCGCGGAGACCCAGCCGAGGCCGAAGATCGGGTGCTCGATCACCTGGTCCACCTGGTAGGTGGTCTTCGTCGAGTAGCGCTGCGCCATCGCGAGGTTCTTCCCGCGCAGCACCTCGTCGAAGGAGATGATCGCGGCCTTCTCGCGCACCGGCTTCGCGCCGGGAACCTTGGCCCTCGCCGGCGCGGCAGCGGCCGGCGCGTCGCCGCGGAACCGGTGGATGGAGTGGCAGGTGTTGCACTCCACCTTCACCGGCCGGCCCGACACGATCGCGTGGATGGTGTGCGCCAGGGACATCTGGCACTTCGTGCAGAAGCTGTCGACCTCGCCACCGACCTTGAGCATGGGGGCGCGCAGTATAGCCGCGCTCCCGCTTGATCGCACCGGCCGACTCTGAGAACTTCCGCCCGTGCGCATCCGACCCACCGAAGCGGTCGTCGACCTCGCCGCCGTCGTCTCCAACTACCGCCTCGCCGTCGAGATCGGCGGCCGCCCGGCCGTCGGCGTGGTGAAGGCCGATGCCTACGGCCACGG
>JBJMQK010000697.1:0-3908 GCA_045802735.1 Anaeromyxobacteraceae bacterium
CACGCCCGGGCGGAGCGGCTCGCCACCTTCGGCCAGCTGGTGGGCTCGATCGGCCACGACCTCCGCAACCCGCTCGGCGTCATCGAGAGCTCGGTGTACATCCTGCGCGGCCGCGTCGGCACGGACGAGCGCGTGAAGAAGCACCTCGATCGCATCGGCGACCAGCTCGGCGTCGCGAACGGGATCATCACCAACCTCCTCGACATGATCCGCAACCGGCCGCTCGTGAAGGAGCGCATCGCGCTCGAGCCGCTCGTCGCCTCGGCGGTGGACGCGATCCAGCGGCCGGACGCCGTGCGGGTCCAGGTCGAGGGCTTCAGCGGAGCACAGGTCGAGGGCGACCCCGGCCAGCTGCGGCAGGTGCTCGTGAACCTCGTCACGAACGCCGTCCAGGCCGCCTCGCCGGCCGGAGACGTGGTGGTGCGCTGCGCGCACGCCCCCCAGGCCGTCGTCATGGTGGTCGAGGACTCCGGACCCGGCGTCGACGAGGTGACGGCGCGGCGGCTCTTCGAGCCGCTCATCACCACGAAGGAGAAGGGCATCGGGCTCGGGCTCGCGCTGGTGAAGCGGATCATCGAGCGCCACGAGGGGACGGTCGGTTACGAGGCACGCCGGGAAGGCGGCGCCCGCTTCACCATCCGGTTGCCCGCCTGAGCGCGCCTTTCGATGCGGCACTACCTGATCGTCGACGACAACCGCGCGTTCGCGGAGAACCTCTCCGAGATCGTGCTCGACCTCGGGCACGAGGTGACGGTCGCGGAGAACGGCGCCCAGGCGCTGGCGCTCGCGAGGGCGCGCCGGTTCGACGCAGTCGTGACGGACATGCGCATGCCGGTCATGGGCGGTGCAGAGCTCGTGCACCACGTCCGGCGGCTCGACCCGGGCGTCGCCGCCATCGTGGTGACCGCCTACGTCCGCGACAGCGAGCTCGCCGAGGCGCGCAGCGAGGGCCTGCTCGCGGCGCTGCCGAAGCCGGTGCCCATCGGCCGCCTGCTCGAGCTCCTCGCCGTCGCGCGCCGCGACGGGCTCGTCGTCGTCATCGAGGACGACGTCGCGCTCTGCGACAACCTCTGCGAGGCGCTGCGCTCGCGCGGCTTCGCGGCCGTCACCGCGGCCTCGGTGCTCGAGACCGAGCGGCTCGGCCCGGTGCAGCCGCTCTGCGCGCTCGTCGACCTCCGCATCCCGGGTGGCCCCGACGGCGAGGCGATGCGCCGGCTCGCCGGGAAGTTCCCGGGCCTGCCGATGGTGGTCGTCACGGCGCTCCCCCACGCGCCGCCGGTCGGCTGCGAGTCCCTGTTCACGAAGCCGTTCGACACCGCGGCGCTCCTCGCCGAGGTCGAGCGCCTCCACGTCGCGCGCGGCGCCGCTTCATGACGGCGCCGCAGCGCACGCCGCGCGTGCTGCTCGTCGACGACAACGCGCCGCTCGTCGAGAACCTCACCGAGATCCTGGAGGACGCCGGCTACGCCGTCCACGGGTACGGGAGCTGCGCCGCCGCGCTGCAGGGCGCGCGCGAGGGCTTCGACGTGGCGCTCGTGGACCTGCGCCTCCCCGACGGCGACGGCACCGCGCTCGCGCCGCAGCTCAAGGAGGCGTCGCCCGACGGCGAGGTGGTGCTGCTCACCGGCTTCGCGACGCTCGAGTCCGCCGTCGCGGCGGTGCGCGCCGGCGCCTGCGCCTACCTCGTGAAGCCCTGCGCGACGCAGGAGCTGCTCGTCACCGTCGAGCAGGCCATGCGGCAGGTGCGCCTCCACGGTGAGAAGCGCGAGCTGTCCCGGCGCGCGCAGATGGCCGAGAAGCTCGCCGCGGTGGGCACGATGACGGCGGGGCTCTCGCACGAGATCCGGAACCCGCTCAACGCGGCCGCGCTGCAGCTCACGGTCCTCGAGCGCCGCCTGCAGCGGCTCGACAAGGACGTGCAGCCGCCGCTCCTCGAGCCGCTCCACCTCGTGCGCGACGAGATCCGCCGCCTCGACCACATCCTCGAGGACTTCCTCCAGTTCGCGCGCCCGCGCGAGTTCGTCCCGCGCCGCATCGAGGTCGCGGTGGTGCTCACGAAGGTGCTCGACCTGCTCGAGGGCGAGGGCGAGCGGCGCGACGTCCGCATCGAGCGTGCGTTCGAGCCGGTCCCGGCGGTCGCCGGCGACGAGGAGCGCCTGCGCCAGGTCGTCATGAACCTCGCGCTCAACGCGCTCGACGCGACGCCGCGCGGCGGCGCGGTGCGGGTCGCCTGCCGGCTCGAGGACCCCGCCGCGAACGAGGTCGCGATCTACGTCGACGACGACGGGAAGGGCGTGCCGGCGGAGGTCCGCGACCGGGTCTTCGAGCCGTTCTTCACCACCAAGGCGCAGGGCTCCGGCCTCGGGCTGTCGATCGTGCACGCGATCGTGACGCAGCACGGGGGCACCATCAGCGTCGAGGAAGCGCCGGGCGGCGGCGCGCGGTTCGTGCTGCGGCTGCCGAGGTCCGTGCGGTAGCGACCTCGACCCTCGACCGCGACCTCGACCCGCGACCGCGACCCCGACCGCGACCCGCGACCCCGACCTCGACCCCGACCCGCGACCCGCGACCGCAACCCGTCTACGCGGTCCGCTCCGGCTCCCCCTCCTCGCCCTCCCCGTCCGGATCTCGCCCCGGCGCGCTGCCGCTCGCGTACTCCTTCAGGCGGTACTGGATCTTGCGGACGCTGATGCCGAGGATCTCCGCCGCGCGCGACGTCGAGCCGCCGACCATCTCCAGCGTGCGCAGGATGGCCTCGCGCTCGATCTCGTAGAGCGTCGCGCCGGGGATGAGCGCGCCCGGGGCGCGCTCCCGCGGCCGCGGCCCGCGCAGGGTCGGCGGGAGGTCGTCGGCGGTGAGGTCGGTGCTCTTGCACAGCACCACCGCGCGCTCGACCACGTTCTCCAGCTCGCGGACGTTGCCGGGCCAGTCATGGCTCAGGAGCGCGTTCAGGGTGCCCGGGGCGAGCCCGCGCACCTCCTTGCCGTAGGCCTTCGAGTACTTCTCGATGAAGTGCGAGACGAGCGCCGGGATGTCCCCCTTGCGCTGGCGCATCGGCGGGAGCGTGACCGCGACGACGTTCAACCGGTAGTACAGATCCTCGCGGAACTTGCCGGTCTTCACCTCGGCCGAGATGTCGCGGTTCGTGGCCGCGACCATGCGCACGTCCACCTTGATGGTCTGCGTCCCGCCCACCCGCTCGAACTCGCGCTGCTGGAGCACGCGCAGGAGCTTGATCTGGATGGCGGGCGAGATGTCGCCGATCTCGTCGAGGAAGAGCGTGCCGCCGTCGGCCAGCTCGAAGCGCCCCTCCTTGCGCCCGATGGCGCCCGTGAACGAGCCCTTCTCGTGGCCGAAGAGCTCGGACTCGAGCAGCGTCTCGGAGAGCGCGGCGCAGTTCACCTTGATGAACGCCTTGTCGTGCCGCGGCGACTCCTCGTGCAGCGCCTGGGCGATGAGCTCCTTGCCGGTGCCCGACTCGCCGAGGATGAGCACGGTCGCCCGCGTCGGCGCGGCGCGCTTCACCACCTCGTACACGGCCTGGAGCTCGGGCGCGTCGCCGACGATGTTGTGGAAGCGGTAGCGCTCGCGCACGCGCTCGCGGAGGTTCTGCGTGTCGCGCTGGAGGCGGAGCTTCTCGAGCGCCTTCTCCAGCACCACCAGGACCGCGTTCACGTCGAGCGGCTTCACGAGGTAGTTCTCGGCGCCGGCGCGCATCGCCTCCACCGCCGCCTCGACGCTCGCGAACGCCGTCATCATCACGAAGACGGCGTCCGAGCCCGCCTCGCGCGCGCGCTTCAGGAGCGTGATCCCGTCCATGCGGGGCATCCGGACGTCGGCGAGGATGGCGGCCGGCGCGAACCCCGCCAGGAGCGCGAGCGCCTCCTCGCCGTCCGCGGCCTCCGCGA
>JBJMQK010000699.1:0-3695 GCA_045802735.1 Anaeromyxobacteraceae bacterium
AACCCGTTCCTGCTCGTCGAGCTGCTGACGGCGCTCGCCCAAGAGGGCGTCGCGCCGGTCGCGGCGAGCGTCGAGCGCGTGCGCGAGGTCGGGCCCGCGCCGGTGTCCCGCGCGGTCGAGTTCGCGCTGCGCGGCCTGCCGCCCGAGGGCACCGCGGTCGCCCGGGCGCTGGCGGTGCTGGGCGACGGCGCGCCGCTCGAGATGGTCGCGGTGCTCGCGCGGCTCGCGCCCGGGAGCGCGGCCGGTGCGGTCGGCGCACTGCGTGGCGCGGGCATCCTTGACCCCGGCGGCGGCAGCATCGCCTTCGTGCATCCCATCGTCGGCCGCGCGATCTACCAGGAGCTCGACGGCGGCGAGCGCGCCGGCGCGCACCGGGCGGCGGTGCGCGTGCTCCGCGCGGCCGGTGCGCCGGTCGAGCGCGTCGCCGCCCACGCGTTGATGGCGGACGTCGGGGCCGGCCCCGAGGTCGTCGGGGCGCTACGTGCGGCGGCGGCCGAGGCGATGCGCCGCGGCGCGCCGCGCGCGGCGGGCCGCTACCTGCGCCGAGCGCTCGCCGAGCCGCACGACCCCGGCGAGCGGGCGGCCGTCCTGACCGAGCTCGGGCGCGCCGAGGCCGCGGCCGGCGAGCCGTCGGCGGCCGACCGCCTGCGCCAGGCGATGGCGACGCAGCGCGGCGGGCCCGAGCCGCGCGCTCGGCTGGCCGGCGAGCTCGGGGCGCTGCTCCAGGTCCGCGGCGCGTTCTCCGACGCGGCGGCGACGTTCGACGACGCGCTCGCCGACCTGGGCCCCGGCACGACGCCGCTCCATCTCGCCCTGCAGGCCGGGTGGGCCGCGTCGGCCCTGTGGACGCGCACTCCCGTGCCGGAGGTCCGCGCGCGCATCGAGCGGCTCGTCGACCCCGGCGCGGAGCCCCGGTCCCGGGCCGAGCGCGCGCTGCTCGCCGACCTCGCCACGATCTCGATGCTGTGCGGCGAGGAGCGCGGCCGCGCGATCGCGCTTGCGCGGCAGGCGTGGGGCGACGGCGCGATGCTCGAGCGCGGCGGTCTCGCCGGGCCCGGCATCTGGGCGAGCGCGGTGGCGTTCGCCGGCAGCGAGGCGTGGGACGACCTGACCGCGCTGCTCGACGTCGTCTCGGAGGCGGCGCGCCGCTCGGGCGCCGTCCTCGTCCACGCGACCGCCGGCTACCTGCGCGCGCAGCGCTGGATGTCGCTCGGCGCGGTCGACGAGGCGCTCGTCGAGGTGGACCGCACGCTCGAGGCGCGCCGGCTCGGCTGGGGCGCGTTCGCGCCGGCGGCCCTGTGGGTGCGCGCCCGCTGCCTGCTCGACCGCGGCGAGGTCGACGCCGCCGCCGCGACCGTCGACGTGCCGCCGGACGACGAGGCGCGGTTCGCAGGCTCGCCGATGGCGCTCGCGATCCTCGACGCACGGGCGCGC
The DNA here is from genome assembly GCA_045802735.1 of Anaeromyxobacteraceae bacterium. Lineage (GTDB taxonomy): Bacteria > Myxococcota > Myxococcia > Myxococcales > Anaeromyxobacteraceae > Anaeromyxobacter_A. The sequence goes on from JBJMQK010000699.1 coordinate 1,435, forward strand.
GTGCTGCTCGCCCGCAACGACGCGCCCGCGGCGCTCGACACCTGGCGCGAGGCGGGCGCGATCGCGGCCGCTATGGGCGTCCGCAACCCGGCCTTCGTCCCGTGGCGCACCGGGGCCGCCGAGGCGGCGATGCGCATCGGGGAGCGCGCGGAGGCGCGGGCGCTCGCCGACGAGGCCCTCGCTCTCGCCCGCGCCCACGGCGCCCCGCACGCGATCGGGCTCGCCCTCACGGCGCGCGGCACGATCGAGCGCGGGCGCACGGCGCTGCGCTGGCTCGAGGAGGCCGTCGCGGTGCTCGAGGACTCGCCGGCGCGGCTCGACCTCGCCCGCGCGCTCGTTCAGCTCGGCACGGTCCTGCGCGTCGCCGGCCGCCGGTCGGACGCGCGCGAGCCGCTGCGCCGCGGCCTCGACCTCGCCGACCGCTGCGGCGGGACGGTCGTCGCCGCCCGCGCCCGCGAGGAGCTCGTGGCGGCCGGCGGCCGGCCGCGCCGCACGCGGCTGTGGGGCACCGATGCGCTCACCCCGAGCGAACGGCGCGTCGCCGCGCTCGTGGCGTCGGGGATGACGAACCGCGAAGCCGCCGAGGCCCTCTTCGTGACGAAGAAGGCGGTCGAGTTCCACCTCGGCAACGTCTACCGGAAGCTTCGCGTCAGCGGCCGCGAGGAGCTCGCCGACGCGCTCGCGGACGAACCGGTGAGCGGGCCCTGACAAAACCCCGGGGTACCTCTCCAGTGCGCCAAGAAGGTTGGTTCCCTACCTTGGCTGCCGTCACACGACGGCACGGAACGCCAGTCTGGGGGGCAGGCGTTCGCCCGTGTCCGTGTGGGGCGGCGGTCCGGCTACCCCAGGGACCGTCGCCCGCCCCTACTTGACCCGCGGCTCAGCGCAGCCGCGGAAGGACCTGCTCGACGCCGCCCCAGGGCACCGGCCCGCCGGGTGGCGCGAGCCCGGTGCCCGCGTCGAAGCGCGCGGCGACGAGCAGCCAGAGGCTCGCCACGAGCGTGATCGCGGCGAGCGCGCGGCCGGTGCGCGGCAGGCGGCGCAGGCCCCAGGCGGCGAGCGCCGCACCGGGCGCCAGGACGCACGTCAGCTCATGGCCGGCGAACCACGGCCCCGCGATCGTGGGCGCGAGGAACGTCGCGAAGCCGACCGTCGCGCCGCACAGCAGGGCGTAGAAGCCGGCCGTCACCTCGACGTCGACCTGCGAGGACAGCGCGAGCGCGAGCCGCTCGCGGCGCGAGCGCGCCAGCAGCCAGAGCGCGACGAACGACAGCGCCGCGAACGGCGCCCACCGCAGCAGCCCGACGTCGCGGTCGATCCAGAGCCCGAGCAGCCGCGGCGCGCGCGCGAGGTGCGCCCCGACGCCGCTCGCCCCCGTCGCGCCCGGATTGGACAGCAGCGCGGCGGGGAACGGGCCGCCGTAGAGGTTGTCGTCGACCGTGACGTAGAGGACGACCGAGAAGATCACGACCTCGAGCGCCACGAGGCCGGCCAATCCGCGCTGACGGCGCCGCAGCCACCGCGCGGTCGCGAGCGCGACGACGATCGCCGGCGCGGCGAACTTCGCGCCGAGCCACGGCAGGGCGGCGACGAGCATCGCGCACCAGAACGCCGAGCGCAGCCGCGGCTGCTCGCGGATCCGCAGGGCGAGGACCGTCGCGCCGGCCAGCACGGTGCCCGCGACCGCGTCGGGCGCGATCGTCGTCGATGCGATCAGCGCGATCGGCGACAGGCCGGCGACGAGCGCCGCGCTCGTCGCCCATGGCTCGGGCACGATCCGCCGCCCCAGCGCGGCCGCGAGGACAAACGCGATCGCCGCCAGCGCGGCGAGGAACAGCTCGACTGCGGTCCGGCCGCCGACGGCGTACGCGGGCGCGATCAGCAGCGGGAACGCGATGCCGATCGGGTCGAGCAGACGCCCGTTGCGCGGCCCGGCGCGCGGCGCGAGATCGCCCGAGTAGAACGACCGCCACGCGCGTGAGCCGTACTCGTCGCTCAGGTCGAGGTCGCCGTCGGAGACGATCGACTCGGCGACGAGCAGCGTCTGCGCCTCCGGCTCGGACAGGTCGCGTCCCCCGGACGCGGGCAGCCCGACGGTCGCCGCGTAGGCGGCGAAGATCACCAGCCACAGCAGGGCGGCGCGCCGCACCCCCGGACGCTACGCGCCGAGCGCGCGGGCGATCACCATCTGCTGCACCTCGTCGGTGCCCTCGCCGATGGTGAGGATCTTCGCGTCGCGGTAGTAGCGGCACACCGGGTAC
>JBJMQK010000006.1:0-4371 GCA_045802735.1 Anaeromyxobacteraceae bacterium
AAGCCGAGGAGGAGCCCGAGCGCGTAGTACCGGCCCTCGCCGCCGCCGTCGAGCACGCCGCGCATGGCCCGGAAGACCTTGGCCGAGACGCGCTCCTCGGCGCGGCGGAACGCGGGGGCGACGCCGGCCGCGCCGAGCCCCATCGCGACCATCAGCGCGCCAGCCAGGATCGACACCACGCTCTGCACGCCGGCGAGCCGCCCGGCGGTGTTGACGAAGGAGCCGGTGAGGCCCATCACCGCGCCGATGAAGGCGTAGGTGGTGACGCGGCCGGCGTTGTAGAGCGCCTGGCCCATGAGGGCGCGCCGCGCGCCGCCGCGCGGACCCGAGACGAGCCCCACCGAGGCGACGAGCGGACCGCACATGCCGGCGCAGTGGCCGAACCCGCCGAGGAGGCCGGTCGTCGCGGCGAGGACGAGGTCCGCCTGCATCGGGACGCTACTCGGCCACCCGGAAGAGGAAGCGCGCGCTCCGCGGCGGAGCGCCCGCGCGCGCGACCTGGACGTCCGCCGCCCAGTCGCGGCGCCCGCTCGGGCAGCGCACGACGACGCCCTTGCCGCGGAACACGCCGCGCGCCGCGCGCGCCTGCGTGAGCGCGAAGTGCGTCTCGCCCATGGCCATCCCGGGCATCGAGAGCGTGACCGAGGCCGCGTCGGCGGCCTCCTGCGGGACGACGCTCACCGTGAACTCGACGTCGGTCATCGCGCGCACCGGCCGCGGCATGACGGCGAACGTCACCGACCCGCCGCCGTCGAGCGGCTCCGTGCACGGGCCGGCCTGGAGGTCGCACGCGGGCGCCTTCGCGGCGGCCGCGAGGCGCTTCCCGCCGGTCGGATCCGTCGCGTGGCGGTGCTCGTCGTAGCGGAGCCCCTCCTCGTACGGGTCCGCGACCACGGTGGGCTCGGAGGAGCGCTCGGCGATCCAGATCGAGACGACGATCGACGCGAACCCGACCGCCAGCACGATGCCGAGGACGACCTTCATCGGGCCTCCGGCGCGGCGAGCGTGAGCGCGCGCGAGGCGCGCACCCGCCCGTCGCCGCGGGAACTCGCCAGGAGCTCGGCGCGCACGGTCCCGCGGGCGGCATCGAGCCCGCGCGCCACGGCGACGACGCGGACGCGCCGGTGCTCGCCGGGCGCGAGGACGACCTCCGCCGGCCGCGCCTCGGCCGTACCCATCGGCAGCGCCAGCGCGAGATCGAGGGTGAGCGCGCTGCGCCCGCGGTTCTCGAGCGAGACGAGGAAGGCGTCGTAGGTCTCGCCCGAGGCGGCCCGCCGCGGCCGGAACTGCGGGTCGGCGCTCACCGTCACGTCGAGCGGCGAGCGCGCGGCGCCCGTCGCGACCGCGAGCGCGAGCCCCGCGGCGGTGAGCGCCCCGAGCGCCCACACGGCGGGGCGGCCGCCGCGGCGCGCCGTCCCCGGCGCGCCGAAGAAGTAGCCGACGAGGTCGGGCGCGCGGCGGAGCTTGCGCATGATGAGCTGGCAGGCGTCCACGCACTCTGCGCAGGCGATGCAGGCCGCCTGGAGCCCGTCGCGGATGTCGATGCCCACCGGGCACACGCGCACGCACGCCTTGCAGTCGATGCAGTCGGCGGCGCGGCGGGAGTCGTAGGCGACGATCATGGAGTGGCGGTCGAGGAGCGCGCCCTGGAGCTTCGCGTACGGGCAGGCGGTCGCGCAGAAGCGCCCGCGCACGTACGCGAGATCGAGGAACAGCACGGCGGCGAGCGTCGCCCACGCGCCGCCCAGCACCGGTCCAAGGGATCGACCCGCGGCGCGGGCGAAGAATTCCGCGGGTGGGACGAAGTACCACATGAGATTTGCCGCGGCCGCGATCGAGACGGCGGCGACGGCGGCGAGCGCCGCGGCCTCGCGCGCGCCGCCCGCCTTGCGGGCGCGGACGAGGAAGCTCGTCAGCTCGCCGAGCGCGGTCTGCGGGCACGCCCAGCCGCACCAGACCCGGCCGAAGAGCAGCGTCACGAGGAGGAACGCCGCGCCGGCGACGAGCGTCGCCACGAGGACGATGAACAGCTCGTCGATCCAGATCGCCGCGCCGAAGAGGTGCAGCGTGAGCGTCGGCACGTCGAAGCGCACCGCGCTCTCGCCGCCGACGCGCAGGAAGGGCAGCCCGAGCACGGCGAGCGCCTGCACCGCGAACGCCAGCCTCCGCCAGGAGCGGAAGCGCCTAGCGGGCGTCGGGGCGCTCGTCGTCGTCATCGAGCATTCTGTACTTCGCCTCCTCGACCTTCGCCCGCCGGTTCTTCGCGTAGTAGTACTTGAAGATCAGGGCAAAGAGGACGACCAGCGCCGCCCCGAACGCGAGGTAGCCGAACGCGCCGGGGCCCATCTACTTCTTCGCCGCCTTCTTGCGGCGCGCCATCGAGACGCCGAGCACGAGCGCGACGAGGGCGGGGATCGCGGTGTACGCGATCGTGTGGGCGATGTTCACGCCGGTCGTGGGAGCGCACTGGAGGTCCGCCTCCTGCGTCCAGCCGGTGGTCCAGGGCGAGTAGGCGTAGAGGTAGTAGAGCCCCCACGCGATGAGCCCCGCGAAGAGGAGCTTCACCCCGAGCGGAACGTCGTGCGCGGTCTCGCGGGCCTGCAGCGCGTCGGCGCTGTCCTCGAGCTCGTTGTCGGCCATGGCGTCTCCTACCGGAACTCGGGGTGCTCGGCGCGCTCGTGCTGCTGCTGCGCGCGGATGAAGCTGACGATGGCCCAGATGTCCTCCTTCGACATCGGGCCGGCGAAGGCCTGCATGCCGCCCTCGGGGTCGCCCTTGCGCCCGAGCTGCGGCTTCACGTCGCTGCCGTAGGCGATGAGCGCGTAGTACGCGGCGTCGGGCATGTCGCCCTTGTCGCCGAGGAACGTCGAGTCGACGATGTTCGGGCCGGCGCCGCCCTCGCCCTCGTCCCCGTGGCACACGGCGCAGTTGTCGGCGTAGAGCTTCTTGCCGCGCACGGCCGCGGCCGCGTCGCCGGCGACCGGGTTCGCCATCGCGAGGTCGACCGCGAAGGCGCTCTTCCGGGCCACGGCGTGACCGAGCCACTGCATGTAGGCGACGAGCGCGTCCATCTCGGTCTTCTGGCCGAGGGTCGCGTAGTCGGCGTCGGCCGACGGCAGCCCGAGCGCGGCCATGTGCGAGCGCGTCGCCGGTGCGTCGACCTTCGCGTTCTTGAGGAACGCGTAGCGCGGCATGTTCGACTTCGGCACGATCGCCTGCGGGTCCTCGAAGTGGCGGTAGTGCCAGGCGTCGTTGTACTTGCCGCCGACGCGCGCGAGGTCCGGGCCGGTGCGCTTCGAGCCCCAGAGGTGCGGCTGGTCGTAGGCGAACTCGCCCGCCTTCGAGTACTCGCCGTAGCGGGCGACCTCGGACGCGAGCGGCCGCACCGTCTGCGTGTGGCACCCCATGCAGCCCTCGCGCTGGTAGACGTCGCGCCCGGCGAGCTGCAGCGGCGTGAACGGCTTCAGGTTCTCGAGCTTCGGGTGCATGTCGTCCCGCAGCATCGGCAGGAACACCGTCGCGACCGTGCCGGAGAGCAGGACGACGAGCGCGGCGACCGCGAACAGGATGGGCTTCTTGTAGATCGTGCCAGCCATGGTGTCGGTCTCCGTCTCAGGCCTGCGCGGCGGCGAGGGGCTTCGGCGCGGGCTCGGGGGCGGCCTGCGCGTCGAGGGCGCGGCCCTTCTGGATCGTCTTCAGCACGTTCACGACGAAGAGCACCATACCGACCGTGAAGATGAGGCCGCCGGTCGCGCGCATGTGGTAGTACGGATAGTTCGCCGCGAGCGTCTCGGTGAAGGTGTACTTGAGCGAGCCGTCGGCGTTCGTCGCCTTCCACATCGCGCCCTGCTGGACGCCGGTGATCCACATCGTCACCGAGAAGATGAGCTGGCCGACGAGCGCGAGCCAGAAGTGCGCGTTCGCGAGCTTCTCGCTGTACACGGTGGTCCCGTAGATCTTCGGGACGACGTAGTAGATCGACGCGCAGACCGTGAGCGTCACCCAGCCCATGGTGCCCATGTGCACGTGGCCGGGCACCCAGTCGGTGTAGTGGATGAGCTGCGACACGGCGCGGATCGCCTGCGTCGGGCCCTGCACCGTCTGGAGGCCGTAGAAGGTGATCCCGAGGACGAAGAACTTGGTGAGGTAGTTCGTCCGCATCTTGTCCCAGTCTTGACCGACCGTGTAGTAGCCGTTCACCACCGAGCCCCACGACGGCGCGATGAGGAAGAGCGTGAACACGATGCCGAGCGTCTGGAGCCAGGTCGGCAGCGGCGTGTAGACGAGGTGGTGCGAGCCCGTCCACATGTACCCGAAGATGAGCGACCAGAACGCCACGATCGAGAGGCGGTGGCTGAAGATGGGCAGCCC
>JBJMQK010000007.1:0-7400 GCA_045802735.1 Anaeromyxobacteraceae bacterium
CGGCGACGCGCCGGTGCCGCTCTTCGACACGACCGATATCCACGCGTCGGCGGCGGTCGATCTCGCGCTCGGCTGAAGCGCGCCCGGGATCAGCCCGGCGCCCACCGCGCGCCGCGCGCCGCGAGCGTCGGGAGGAGCGAGGTCGCACCCAGCTCCTCGCACCACGCCGTGAAGCGCGCGCGCGGCACGCCCGCCCAGCGCAGGTCCTCGAGCGACTCGGGCAGCGGCACGTCGGTGACGAGCGTCGCGAGGCGCCGGTAGAGGAGCGCCGCCTCCCACTCGGCCGCGAGCGCCTGCGCGAGCTGCGCCGCCCCCCGGATGGCGCCCGGCCACTCCGCGGCGCGCTTCGGGATCGCCTCCAGGTGAACGTGGCGGGCGAGCAGCGCCGCCGCCGTCTTCTCGCCGAACCCGGGGAGGCCGGGGATGCCGTCGGCGTCGTCGCCCACCAGCGCGAGGAAGTCGGGCACGCTCTCGGGCCGGATCCCGCGCCGCGCGAGGAGCGCCTCCTCGTCCACGTCCTTGTTGCGGATGCGGTCGACGAGGACCACGCGCCGGCCGACGAGGCACTGCCCGAGGTCCTTGTCCGGGGTCATGATGCGCACCTGTTCCACGGCGTCGCGGAAGCGCAGCGCCGCGGTGGCGAGCGCGTCGTCCGCCTCGTGCTCGCGCATCGACCACACCGTGACGCCGAGCGCGCGCGACGCCGCCTCGGCGGCGTCGAACTGGGCGAGCAGCTCCGGGGCGACGCCCTCCTCGGTCTTGTAGCCTGGCCAGAGCGCGTTCCTGAACGAGCGGATCGGGTTGTCGAACGCGACCGCCACGTGCGTCACGGCCTCGCGCGCGTCATGGAGCAGCCCGAGGAGCGAGATGGCGAGCCCGACGGTGGCCTTCGCCTCCCACCCCGCAGGCGCGACGTGGCCCGGCCGCTTCGAGAAGTGGGCCCGGAAGAGCTCGAACGTCCCGTCCACGAGGTGCACGCGCATCGGGCGGGAGTATAGGGCGGGGGCCCCAGGGCTTGCCGACGAGAGGGCGATGCATGAGGGTCAGCGCGCTCGAGCTGGTCGACGCCGCCTGGTCCGTCAGCACCCGCCGGCCGAGCAGCGGCAGCTGCCCGTGTCCTCGCAGCGGAGCTGGCACTTCGCGCCCGGGGGGCAGTCCGTGAGCTGGCACTGACCGGAGCGCTCGCACGTGAGCGTGCAGCTGCCGCCCGCGCATGACGCCGAGCCGTTGCTGGCGTCCTCGAAGCGGATCTGGCAGCCGCCACCGGTGCACGATGCCGTGCAGTTGCCGGCGCGCTCGCACGAGAGGTTGCAACCGCCGCCGGGGCAATCGAGCTGGCAATTCGAGGTGTCCTGGCACGCGCAGGCGCTCCCGGCCGGACAGGAGGACGAGGCCGTTCCCTGCACCGGCCCGGCGTCCGGCCCCGCGTCCGACCCACCGCCTCCCGGCGTCCCGGCGTCGACGCTCGGCGCGCTCGGGCCGCCGGTGGGCGCGGGCGCCGCGTTCCCGTCGCCCCCACAGGCGACGAGGAGCAGGGCGAGCGCTGCGAGGAGCGCTCCGAAGGACCGCACGCCATGCACGCTCGCCTCCCCGCTCCCGCGTCGTCGGGAACCCTCATTGGCGACCATGAACACCGCGAACCGCGAGGGCAACCAGGAGGAACGATGGACGAACCGTCTCGCGCTGCCGTCGACGCGCGCGCCGTGCCGCCGAGGTCGAAGCCGTCGAACTACCCCGAGCCCTTCGCCTCGCGGATGTCGCGGCGCGAGAAGCGAGCGCTCGGAGACGTCTTCGGGCTGCAGGCGTTCGGGGTGAACCTCACGCGCCTGTCTCCCGGTGGACTCTCGGCGCTCCACCACCGCCACTCGCGTCAGGAGGAGTTCGTCTACGTGCTCGAGGGCGAGCCGACGCTCGTCACCGACACCGGAGACGTCGCGCTGCGGCCCGGGCTGTGCGCCGGCTTCCGCCCGGGCGGCAGCGCACACCACCTCGAGAACAGGACGCAGCGCGACGTGGTCGTGCTCGAGGTCGGCAACCGGCCGCCGGACGACGAGGGCACGTATCCCGTGGACGACCTCCAGGCGGTGATGGGCGACGACGGGCGCTGGCGCTTCGCGCACAAGGACGGCACGCCCTACTGAGTCCGGACGCTTTCGCTCAGCTCCGCCGGTTTCCGAGGAGCCGCAGCAGCGCGAGGAACAGGTTCACGAAGTCGAGGTAGAGCGCGAGCGCGCCGTTCACCGGCATCGCCGCGGCGCCGCCGCCGGCGCGCGCCAGGGCGCGGAGCTTCTGCGTGTCGTACGCCGCGAGGCCGGTGAAGACGACGACCGCCGCGCACGAGACGACGAACGACATCGCGCTCGAGCGGAGGAAGACGTTGACGACGCTCGCGAGGACGACGCCGATGAGGCCCATGAAGAGGAAGCTCGCCCAGCTCGACAGGTCGCGCCGCGTCACGGTGGCGTAGACGCTCATCGCGCCGAACGTCCCCGCGGTCGTGACGAACGCGAGCGCGACCGCCGCGCCGGTGTAGACGAGCAGGATGACCGAGAGCGTCGCGCCATTGAGCGCCGAGTAGAGCAGGAAGAGCCCGCCCGCCGCCGAGGCGGAGAGCCGGTTCGCGGCGCCGGAGATGGCGATGACGAGCCCGAACTCCGCGATGATGAGCCCGAAGAACACGAGGCGGTTGCCGATCACGAGGCGCACGGCGGTCTCGGAGGAGGCGACGGCGTAGGCGGCGAAGGCCGTCACCGCGAGGCCGAGCGTCATCCACCGGTACACGGCGGTCATGAAGCGGCGCTCGACGTCGGACCGGCCCCGGACGAGGACCTGATCCTGGGTGGCGAGGCGGGCGGGGGCGTCGAAGGGCATGCAGCGATCTAGCGCGGAGGACCGCGCGGCACCCGCGGCGAGCCTCGGGCGGCGCGACACCGCGCCGGCCGCGGACGTCGTACCCTTCGGCCGACCCACCGCGCGAGGAGCACGATGTGAGGAAGTCGCTGCTGTTCCGGCTGCTCGAGCCCGTCGGCGGCGCCGTGGGCCGCCAGCTCGCGCGGCCGCACGGATGGTTCGGCCGCGCCGTGATGACGCGCGCCTTGAACCGCGGGAACCGCGAGCTCATCGAGGCGACGCTCGAAGGCCTCGCGCTCGCGCCGGACTGCCGCCTCCTCGACGTGGGGTTCGGGGGCGGTGCCCTCCTCGCGGCCGCCCACCGCCGCGGGGTCGGGGCGCTCGCCGGCGTCGATCCGTCGGCCGACGCCGTGGCGTGGCTGCGCGGTCGCCGGCGCGCGCTCGGCGGCGCGGCGCTGCGGGTCGAGCTGGGCGCCGTCGAGGCGCTCCCGTTCCCCGACGCGAGCTTCGACCTCGTGGCGTCCACGAACACCGTCTACTTCTGGCCCGACCTCGCGCGGGCGTTCTCCGAGCTGGCGCGGGTGCTGCGGCCGGGCGGGATCCTCACGATCGGCTACTCGGGGGGCGAGAAGCTGCGCAGCCACGGCGGCATCACGCGGCACGGATTCCACTTCCACGCCGACGCGGACCTCGTCGCCGAAGCCTCGCGCGCCGGGTTCGCGGACGTCCGCGTGACCGCGCTGCACGGGCGCGTCACGGAGGGCGACGCCGTGCTGCGGGCGGTGCGCGCCGGCGCGTGAGCCCGGCCGGACGCTGCGCGCGTGACGGGTCAGCTCCCCCACGCGCCGACGGCGCGCGGCACCTCGTTGAGGTCGCGCGGGGGCCGGCGCGCCGGCCCTGGCGCGGGCGCTGGCGTGTGCGCGGGGGCGGCGGGGGTGGGGGGCGGCGGGCCCGGCGGCGGTCGGTCCTCGGGAAAGGGATCGGCGCTCGCCGCCGCGGCGGCGGCGTGCGCGTCCGGTGGCGCGGCGTGCGCAGGCGCTGCCTCGGGCGAGGCGTGCTCCGCCGCTGCGACGAGCGCGTGCGGGGCGCCGCCCGGCGCATGCGCCACCGGAGGCGAGGGCGCGGCCGCGCTCGGCCCCTCCGTCGCCGCGGCCCTGGGCCGCAGCACCAGCGCGGCCGTGGCGCCACCCACGCCCAGGGTCGAGGCCGTCAGCGCGACCGCGACGACGACCATCCCTCGCTGCGACAGCGACAGGTTCACGGTGCCACCTCCACGTCCTGCGCGCCGGCGTCGAGCCCGGGCGCGGTGACGTTCACGCGATACGCCCCGGCCGCCGGGGCGCGCAGGTACAGATCGATGCTCGCCCGCCCCGCCTCGATGGCGGCGGACGCGACGGGGCGGCTGCACGCCGCGTCCGCGAACAGCGCCGCACCCGCTGGCGCGATTGCGAGGGCGAGCGCCACCGCGTCCTCGAGCGCCGCCGCGTTCCCGAACCGGTCGACGGCGGCGACGGTGAGCGGGGGCGAGCAGCGCCCCGCCGTCGCCGCGGGCGGCGGCGAGACGAACGCGAGCCGGCTCGCCGCGTCGGGCGCGACCGCGATGACCCTGGACACGGGCGCCACCCCCTCGGCGGAAGCGGTGAGCGTCACGGGCCAGGCCACCGTCTCGAGGAAGGCAAAGGTCGCGCGGCCGTCCGCGCCCGGTCGCGCCGCGTCGAGCCTCGCGGCACAGCCCGGGTCCCTGAGCTCGAACCCGCCGGGCGGCGTCGCCCCGATCGCGATGGGCAGGTCGAGCGCGGGGACGGAATTGCCGAACGCGTCCTGCACGAGGACGCTCGCCACCGTGCAGCCGCCCGCGACGGCGCCGGACGGCGCCTCGAGCACCAGCCTCGCCGGGCCGGCCGGGACGACCTCGCCGTCGAGGGTGGCCGTGCCGAGCCCGTCGACCGTGGCACCCAGGGTGAACGGCCCCACCGCGGTCTGGCGCAAGAAGAAGGTGTGCGCGGGCTGGAACGGCGCGATCGCCGGAGCGAAGGGAGCCGCGCAGGCGTCGTCGGCGAAGGCGGCCATGCCCGCCGGGAGGTCGAGCCCGACGGGCGCCGTCGCCAGGGCGGCCGTCGGCTCGCCGAAGCGGTCGAGGAGCGCGAGCACCACCGGCCCGGCGCAGCTCCCGGCGGTGACGACGGGCCGCGCCGTCGCGAAGGCGATCGACAGCGCCGGTACCGGACGGACGGTGAAACGCGCCGAGGTCCCCGAGGCGTCGCCGACGCGCGCGACGAGCACGTCCTCCTCTCGCGCCGTGCGCACCTCGACCGCGCCCGTCCAGCGGCCGCCCGCGAAGAGGCCGGCGCGGAGCGGAACGGCGCTCCCGGTGCGATCGGAGACCTCGGCCGCACCGCCGAAGCCGAGCGCCGGGGCGCCCTGCGCGTCGAGCGCGACGAGGGTGACCTCGAACGGCGTCCCCGCGACGACCTCGTCCGGAACCTCGAGGCGGAAGCCGGCGACGGCGTCGTCACCCGGCGCCGAGGAGATGACCCGGTAGGCCGCCCCGAGTGACCCCTTCTGGCCGTCGGGGCGCACCACGCTCAGATCGTGCGCGCCCGGCGCGAGGCCCGCCGGAACGATGGCCTCGAGCGCACCGTCGGGGCGGAGCAGGACCTCGCGCAGCGCCGTGTCGCCGAGGTGGAGCGCGAAGCGCCCGTCGAGCCGGCCGTCCTCGGGGTGGGTGAAGTCGGTCGCGACCGCCGGGTCGAAGCGCCGCCCGCGGACGACGACGCGCACCGGCGCGCCCCCGGGGCCGTGGTCGGGCTCGACCGCGGTCGGCTCGGGACCGTCGCCGCGGCAGGCGCCGAGCAGGACCAGGAGCGCGGCGGCGAGCGGGGCGGCGGGGCGGCGCCGCGTCACGGCGTGGCCCCCGCGGTGATCGTCGCCTCGAGCGAGGCCGACGGCAGGCGCTCGGGGCGCGCGCGCAGCGTGACGATCCCGGCGGCGGCAGCCTCGATCCACAGCGTGGCGCCCGTCTCCTCGGCGGCGATCCTGACGGAGCCGGCGCTCGCCGGGGCCGTGCAGGCGGCGTCCGTGAACAGGCCGGCGGCGAGCGGCGGGGCGGTCGCGAACGAGACGCGGAGGTCGGACCCGGCGGCGGTGCGGTTCCCGAGGCGGTCGAGGATCTCGATCGCGAGGGGCCCGAGGCAGCCCCCTGCGGCGCCGGGGAGCGCGGCGGGCGTGAGGCGCACGCCCGCCGGAAGCCCGGGCCGGAGCGCGAAGGGCTCCGACGCGCCGTCATGGCCGGCGCCGTCACTCACGGTCACGACGTCCTCGACCGCGCCATCGAGGATCGCGTCGATCGAGACGGGCGCGCGCAGCTCGCCCGCGACGAAGCCGCGCGCCTCGGCTGGCGCGAGCGCACCCGTCCGGTCGGAGAGCGTCACCGCGCCGTCGTAGCCGTCCACCACGGCGCCGGCGGCGTCGAGCGCGGTGACGGCGACGGTGAACGCGCCCCCGGCGCCCTGCGCCGCGATCGCCGCGACGCGGAAGGACGCCAGCGCGCCGGAGGGCGTGACGACGCGCAGCGCGCCGGCGACGAACCCGGTGCGGCCCGCCGCGTCGGCGACCGCGAGATCGTAGAGGCCGTGCGCGAGCCCGGCCGGCACCGTCGCCCGCAGCGCCTCCCGCGAGGAGAACGCGACCGCCGCGAGCGGCACGGCGTCGCCGCCGCTGCTCGGCGTGAGCCAGGCAGTGAAGCCAGCGTCGACGGCGCCGCTCCCGTCGCCGAAGTCGGTGGTGACGGCCGCGTCGAAGCCGCTCCCCTCGATCGCGATCTCGGCGTCGGCGGCGCCGTCCACCTCTCGCGGCACCGCGCGCGCGGGCCGGGGACCGCCGCGCGCGCCCGCGCAGGCGAGCGAGGTCGCGAGCGCCGCCAGCGCGGCGAGCGCGCGGGCGCGCCTCAACGGAGCCTCACCCGGTACCCGAGGTCGACGGCGAGGCCGCCCGCCTGGAGGCGGAAGCCGCCGGCCGCGACCGGCGCCGTGCCGAGGCTCGCCTCGGCGAAGAGCTGACCGGGACCGGCGCCGACGCCGAGCGCCGCGAACGCGAGCGCGCCGAGGCCGACGCCGGTCGCGGAGGGCCCGAGGGTGTTCGTGAAGCGCGCGAGCGTCGCCGTCGCGCCGACGCCGAGCGTCGCCGTCGCGCGCCGCCCCGCCCACGCCTCCCACCCGGCCCGGAGCGTCACGGGCACGAAGGTCGCCTCGGAGCGGCTCTGCAGCGTCCCCGCGGCGTCGGAGACGCCCTGCACAGCGTCGCCGTACGCGGCAGCGACGCCCAGCCCGAGCCGCGTGCGCCCGAGCCGGAACGGCCGCCACGCGTCGATCCCGAAGCGCGTCGCGCTCAGCGCGCCGAGGCTGTGGGTGAAACCGCCCCGGACGCCGAGGTGCAGCGCCGCCGGGAGCGCGGCGCTCGGCGCGGGTCCGGCGGGCGGCGTCGCAGGCGGCGCAGGTGGCGCGGCGGGCGGGGCGGCGGGCGGGGCGAGCGCCGCCGCCCGCGGCGGCTCA
>JBJMQK010000049.1:0-2543 GCA_045802735.1 Anaeromyxobacteraceae bacterium
CGTAGAGCGCGGGCACCGGCCGGACGGGGCGCAGGTTGGCGTAGAGCCCGAGCCCCTTGCGCAGCCCGAGCAGGCCCTGCTCGGGCCGCGGCGCGTCCGGGTCGGTGGTGTCCCACTTCGGGCCGCCGACCGCGGCGAGCAGGACCGCGTCGGCGCTCCTGCAGGCCGCGAGCGTCTCGTCGGTCAGCGCCGTCCCGGGCGCGTCGATCGACGCGCCGCCGAACGGCTGCTCCTCGTAGGAGAACTCGCCGACGGCGTCGAGCACCTGCGTGGCGGCGCCGAGGATCTCGGGGCCGATCCCGTCCCCGGGGAGCGTGACGATGCGTCCGGCCATGGCCGCGGAAGCCTAGCCAGCGGCGCTCGAACCTCACCTGCCGGCGTGCGCTGATCGTCACGCCCGGCGAGAAAGGATGGGCTCGACCGAGACCCGGTCGAGCCCATCTTCAGAGCGCGGCGTCTCCCGAACCGCGCCATGGTCGGGACCTAGCCCCGACGCACCGGATTCAAACCGACCCCGGTCCACTTTCGCACTGCCCGCACGCCGTTCGCGCGACGACCGGCGACCGCGCGCAGCCGACCTACAGGCTCGTGGTCACCGGCAGAGCCGGACCGCTGCCGTCGCGCTCGGCTTCGTAGGCGTCGATCGCGTCCGTCTGCTGGAGCGTGAGCGCAATGTCGTCGAGCCCGTCGAGCAGGCGCCTGCGCGTCTCGTCGTCGAACTCGAACGGGACGGCGCGGCCGGCGAACCGGACCTCGCGGGCCTCGAGGTCGATCTCGGCCGAGCCGGCGGCCATCAGCGCGCGCACCTCGTCGTCGGGCAGGATCACCGGCAGCAGGCCGATCTTCGTGCAGTTGTTGAAGAAGATGTCGGCGAAGCTGGCCGCGACGACGGCCCGGAAGCCGTAGTCCTGCAGCGCCCACGGCGCGTGCTCGCGCGAGGAACCGCAGCCGAAGTTGGGCCCGGTGGCGAGGATCGGGTTGGCCGGCAGGTTCCAGTCGCGGTCCTTGGCCCAGTCGTAGAACAGGAACTCGCCGAAGCCGGTGCGCTCGATCCGCTTGAGGAACTGCTTGGGGATGATCTGGTCGGTGTCGACGTCGGCGCGGTCGAGCACGCTTACCGCGCCGGCGATCTGCTTGACCGGATCCATCAGCTCCACTCCCGGATGTCGACGAAGTGGCCCTCGATCGCCGCCGCGGCGGCCATCTGGGGCGAGACGAGGTGTGTGCGCCCGCCGCGGCCCTGGCGGCCCTCGAAATTGCGGTTCGAGGTCGAGGCGCAGCGCTCGCCGGGCGCCAGGATGTCGGGGTTCATGCCCAGGCACATCGAGCAGCCGGCGGTGCGCCAGTCAAAGCCGGCGGCGCGGAACACCCGGTCAAGGCCTTCCGCTTCGGCCTGCAGACGGACCTGTTCGGAGCCGGGGACGACCATCGCGTTCACGTCGGACGCGACCTGTCGCCCGTCGATCACCTCGGCGGCGGCGCGCAGGTCGCCGATCCGGCTGTTGGTGCAGGAGCCGATGAACACGCGGTCGAGCCGGATGTCGGTCATCGCCGTTCCCGGCTCGAGCGCCATGTACTTGAGCGCCCGCTGCTCGGGCTCGGTCGCCGGATCGGGCACCGACTCGGTCACCGGCACGACCTGCGCCGGCGTCGTGCCCCAGGTCACGAGCGGCGACAGCGCCGACGCGTCGACGTGGATCTCCTTGTCGAAGCGCGCGCCGTCCGCCGTGCGCAGCCCCCGCCACGCCTCGACGGCGGCGTCGAAGTCCGGTGGCGCGCCCGGGCGCCCCTCGATCCACGCGAACGTCGTGTCGTCGGGCGCCACCATCCCGGCGCGCCCGCCGCCCTCGATCGTCATGTTGCAGATCGTCATCCGGCCCTCCATGGAGAGCCCCTCGATGACCGGGCCGGCGTACTCGACGACGTGGCCGGCGGCGCCGTTGGTGCCCATCTGGCCGATCGTGCCCAGGATCAGGTCCTTGGCGGTGACGCCGAAGCCAAGCTCGCCGTCGTAGAGGATCCGCATCGACTTCGGCCGCGACTGCGCGAGCGTCTGCGTGGCCAGGACGTGCTCGACCTCGCTCGTGCCGATGCCGAACGCGAGCGCGCCGAACGCGCCGTGCGTGGCTGTGTGCGAGTCGCCGCAGACGATCGTCAGGCCCGGCTGGGTGACGCCGAGCTCGGGCCCGATGATGTGCACGATGCCGCGCCGCTCGGACCCCATCGAGTAGACCGGGATGCCGAACTGCGCGCAGTTGGTCTCGAGCGTCTCGACCTGCGTGCGCGAGAGCTCGTCGCGGATGCGCGCGGCGACCGGTGTGCCGTCGGTGGGGACGTTGTGGTCGGCGGTCGCCAGCGTCCGGTCGGGCCGGCGCACCGTGCGGCCGGCGAGGCGCAGGCCTTCGAGTCGCTGCGCCTCGCCGGCCGGCCGGTGCGCCGGCCGGACCGCACGCTCGCGACGGCCGACCACAACGTCCCCACCGACGGCTCGACGGCGGCCGAGCAGATCCGCGACCGGCTCTCGCGCGTGCAGGTCGAGACGC
>JBJMQK010000075.1:0-9463 GCA_045802735.1 Anaeromyxobacteraceae bacterium
TTCGCGAGCGGCCGCCGGCTTCGCATCTTCTGAACGGGGGCTCCGCCCCCGAACCCCCGACCTCGACCCCGACCCCGAACCCGAACCCGACCCCGACCCCGACCGTCTCCGTTCGCCCTGAGCCCTTCGACTCCGGCCGCTCCGCGGCCTACGCTCAGGACAGGCTCCGCGCAGCGGAGTCGAAGGGCGAACCACCGCCGGCCCCGTCCTCCGCCACCTCCACCCGCACCCTCGACCTCCCGCTCACCGAGGCGCAGCGCGCCTCCAGCGCGCCGGTCCTCGAGCTCCCCTTCGTCGCGCGCGCCGACGAGGAGATCGCGGGCGCGCGCGTGCACGTCTCCTTCGCACCGCCCCCCGCGGGCGCACCGGCGCTGCGCGGCGTCGAGGTGCTGGTGAACGACGAGCGCGTCGCGCTCCTGCCGCCCGAGGCCGTCGCGCGCGGCGAGGAGCGCGCCGTGGCGGTCGAGCCGGATCGGCTCGCCTCGCGCAACCTCCTCACGCTGCGCCTCCTCGGCGCCGAGGGGAGGGGCGTCGTGCCCGGCGCGTGGCGCGCCGTGAAGGCGATCCGGCTCGACCTCGACACGACCCCGGCCGCGCTCCCGAACGACCTCGCGCTCCTGCCGCTCCCGTTCATCGACCGCGGCTACGACAGCGCCGCCACCGTCCCGATCGTGATCGCGGGCGAGCCGACGCCGGAGCGCGTCCGGCTCGCCGCGGTGGTCGCGAGCTGGCTCGCGCTCGACGCCCCGGTCCCGCTTGGCTTCGACGCACGCGTCGGCGCGCTGCCCGACGGCCGCGCGCTGGTGCTCGTCGACAGCGCCGCCGACGCCTCGCGGCTCGGGCTCGAGCCGCCTGCCGGGCCGGCGATCCGGATGGTCGATCACCCGCTGCACCCCGGGTCGAACGCCAAGCTCGTGGCCGTCGGCGGCCGCGACCTCGCCGAGCTCTCGGGCGCCGTCGAGGCGCTCACCGCGCGGGAAGCGCGCCTCGTCGGCGAGGCGGTCCCGCTGCCCGCCGTCGCGCCGCGCCCGCCCGCCCAGCCCTACTCGGCGCCGCGCTGGCTCCCCGCCGGCCGCGAGGTGCCGTTCTCCGAGTACCCGGAGGGCGGCACGCCGTCGCACGAGGGCACGAGCGCGGCGACGCTGGCGGTCCGCTTCCGCGTCGCGCCCGACCTCTGGATCTGGCCGACCGAGTTCGTGGTGCTCGACCTCGGCTGGTCGCAGCGGCTGCCGCCCGGGATCGCCGCGCCGCGGCTCGACGTCGAGGTGAACGGCTACTTCCTCGCCACCCTGCCGGCGCCGGGCGGAGCGGGCGAGGCGACGCGCCACGTGCGCCTGCGCATCCCGCGCGAGCACATGCGCGGGTTCAACGAGCTGCGCCTGTACGTGAGGTACCCGGACCCGGACGCCGCGGCGCGGGCGCCCGCCGGCCCGCCGCCGCGCGTCGCCATCGCCGGCGACTCGGTCCTGCACCTCGAGGGCCTCTCGCACTTCGCGCGGCTCCCCGACGTGGCGCTCTTCGCCTACGACGGCTTCCCCTTCACCCGCGTGCCCGACCTCGGCGAGACCGCGGTGCTCCTGCCGGATCGCCCGACGCCCGCGGAGCTGGCCGACGTCTTCTCCATCGCCGCGCGCTGCGCGCAGGTGACGGGGCGCGCCGCGACGCGCGCGACGTTCCTCGCCGCGGGCGTCGCGCCCGACGCCGCGCTCGTCGGGAAGGACCTCCTCGTCGTCGGCGGCGCCGACGACCAGCCGCTCCTCGCGCGCTGGCGCTCGTCCCTGCCGCTCGCCTTCGGGCGGGGCGCCGCGGTGCAGGCGCCGTCGGGCCCGCGCGCGCTCCTCGACCTCGCCGGTGGGATCGGGGCCCTCCTCGACCGTCGCCGCGCCGGCGCGGTGCTCCGCGGCGCCACCGATCCGGCGGCGATCCTCGGCATCGAGTCGCCGCTCTCGCCCGGGCGCAGCGCGCTCTTCGTCGCCGCGCGGTCGGGCGCGGCGCTGCCGCCGCTCGCGGCGTTCCTCGGCTACGCCGAGAGCCGGAGCCTCGTCGCCGACGACGTCCTCCTCCTCGAGCGCGGCCAGCGCTGGATGTTCCGCATCGGCCCCTCGTTCGGCCGCGGCGCGCTCGACGGCTGGACGCGCCTGCGCTGGTTCCTCGCGAACCACTGGCTCCTGCTCCTGCCGCTCCTCGGCCTCGGCGTCGCGGTCCTCGGACCGCTCGTCCGGCACGCCGTCTCCGCCCGCATGCGCGAGCGGCTGGCGACCGCGGGGGCACCGCCGTGACCGCGCTCCTCGCCCTCGCGGCGACGCTCGCCGCCGCTCCGACGCCAGGCGACGCGTCGCCCATGGCCCGGCCGCCCGCCGCGGCGACGCCCTCCGCGCCGGCCACCTGCCCGCCCGCGCAGTGGCCGCACCTCGCGCGCTACGTCGACGCCTTCGTCTCGCCGGACGGGCGCGTCATCGACCGCACCGACCGGGATCGCACCACGTCGGAAGGGCAGGCGTATGCGCTGTTCTTCGCGCTCGTGGCGAACGACCGTCCGCTGTTCGAGCGCATCCTGCGCTGGACCGAGGACAACCTCGCCGGGAGCCACCTCGGGGAGCGGCTCCCGGCGTGGCACTGGGGGAAGCGCAAGGACGGCTCTTGGGGTGTCGTGGACGCGAACTCGGCGAGCGACGCGGATCTCTGGATGGGGTACGCGCTCCTCGAGGCGGGGCGCCTCTGGTCCGAGCCGCGCTTCACCGCGCTCGCCGGGCGCCTGCTCGCGACCGTCGCGAAGCGCGAGGTGGTGAGCCTGCCCGGCCTCGGGCCCACGCTCCTCCCGGCGCCCCAGGGCTTCGCGGTGGACGGCGGCCGCGCCTGGCGCCTGAACCCGAGCTACGTCCCGCCGCAGCTGCTGCGCCGCGTCGCCGCCGCGGAGGGCGCGCCCTGGGATGCCGTGCTCGCGAGCGCGGTGCGCCTCGTCAAGGACAGCGCCCGTCGCGGGGTGGTGGCCGACTGGGTGCTCTACGGCCCGCGCCGCGGCTTCGCGCCGGACCCGGTGAAGGGCGGCGTCGGGAGCTACGACGCGATCCGCAGCTACCTATGGGTCGGCATGCTCCCGGCCGACGACCCGGCGCGGCGCGAGCTGGAAGGGGCGACGGGGGGCCTCCTGCGCCTGCTCACCGAGCGCGGCGCGCTGCCGGAGAAGATCGACGCGCGCTCGCTGCGCGGCGACGGGCACGCGCCGGTGGGCTTCTACGCGGCGCTGCTGCCGCTCTCGGTCGGTTCGGCGCCGGCCGCGACGCGCACGCTCGAGGAGCGGGTCGCGGCGGCGGCGAAGGGCGGCCTCTACGGCGATCCGCCCACCTACTACGACCAGAACCTGGTGCTCTTCGCCCGCGGCTTCACCGAGGGGCGCTACCGGTTCGCCGCCGACGGCGCGCTCGTGCCGTCCTGGGAGGCGCGATGCGACGGTCCGCGGCCCTGATCCTCGCCTGCGCGGTGGCGCTCTCCGTCCCGCTCCCGGCGCGCCCGGCGGATCCCGCCGTCGCGAAGGGGCTCGTGCGCAACGCCTGGTACTGGCAGGCGCGGGCGCGCGACGACAAGGCGGAGGACGCGTGGAAGGCCGTGCTCGCCGCCGACCCCGACAACGCCGAGGCGCTCGCCGCGATGGCCGGCTTCCACGCCCGCGCCGGCCGCACCGCGGAGGCGCGCGAGGCGCTCGCGCACCTCGAGCGGACGAACCCGGGCCACCCCGACGTGCCGGTGGTGCGGCGGCAGCTCGAGCTCGGCCCGCGCCTCGGCGCCGCGCTCGCCGCGGCGCGGAAGCTCGTGCACGAGGGCAAGGTCCCCGAGGGCGTGGCGAAGTACCGCGAGCTGTTCGGCGCGGCGGGGCCGCCAGGCGATCTCGCGCTCGAGTACTACCAGACGCTCTCCGGCACGCCGGGCGGCTGGGCCGAGGCGCGCGACGGCCTCTCGCGCCTCGTGCGGCGCGCGCCGGCCGAGGTCCGCTTCCGCCTCGGCCTCGCGAAGCTCCTCACCTACCGCGACGAGACGCGCCGCGAGGGCATCAGGCTGCTCGCCGAGCTGTCGCGGGACCGCACCGTCGCGAAGGAGGCGGTGGCGAGCTGGCGCCAGGCGCTCCTGTGGCTCGCGGTGACGCCCTCCGACGTGCCGCTCCTCCGCGCGTATCTCAAGGCGCACCCGGGCGACGCCGAGGTGGCGCGGCACGTCGAGAGCGGGCGCCAGGCGGGCGTCGTCAAGGAGGGCTACGCCGCGCTCGACAGGGGCGACCTGCGCGAGGCGGAGCGGCTCTTCCTCGCGGCGGGCGATCTCCCCGACGCGCGGCGCGGCCTCGGGCTCGTGGCGCAGCGCGAGGCCGAGCTCCGCCGCAAGGCCGGGTTCGACGCGCTGGAGCGGGGCGACCTCGCCGGCGCCGAGCGGCTCTTCAAGGCGGGAGGCGACGACGCCGACTCGCGCCTCGGCCTCGCGATCGTGGCGCAGCGCGAGGCCCTCGCCGCGCAGCGCGAGGAGGATCTGCCGCGCGCGCGCGAGCTGCTCGAGCGCGCGCGGAAGCTCGCGCCGGGGCACCGCGAGCTGTGGGAGACCCCGCTGCGCAGCGTCACGTTCTGGGCGCTCCTGCAGGAGGCGCGGGTCGCGCGGGAGGCGCGGCGCGACGGCGACGCCGAGGCGAAGCTGCTCGAGGCGCTCGACCGGGCGCCCGTGGCGGATCGCTGGCACGCCGAGCTGGCGCTCGGCGATCTGTACGCCGCGCGCAACGACGCGCCGCGCGCCGAGGCGCACTACCGCGAGGTGCTCTCCGCCGTCCCGGAGCAGCCGAGCGCGCTCCGCGCGCTGGCGGGCCTCCTCGTCGCGAGCGGGCGCTTCGACGAGGCGCTCGCGGTGAACGAGCGGCTCGTGCACGCGGACCCGGCGCACGCCTACGGCGCAGGGTGGCTCCGCGCCGAGGGGCACCGCGCGAAGGCGTCGGCCCGCCACGCCGCGAACGACCTCGCCGCGGCGCGCGCCGAGCTGGAGACGGCCCGCCGCGACGACCCGTCGGACGCCTGGGTGCTGCACGATCTCGCGAACCTGCTCCTCGAGACGGGCGCCGTCGCGGACGCGCGGCCCGTCGTCGCGGACCTCCTGCGCGTCGCGCCCGGGCTGCCGGAGGCGCGCGTCGTCGAGGCGCGGCTCCTCGCCGCCGACGGCGAGGACGCGAAGGCGCTCGCCATCCTGGCGCGGCTCCCCGCGGCGCGCACCGATCCGTCGCTCGTGGCGCTGCGGCGCCGGCTGGAGGTGCGGGTGCGCGTCCCCGCGATCCTGGAGCGGGCGCGGACCGGCGGCGCCGCGGCGTCCGCGGGCGAGCTCACGGCGCTCGAGCGCCAGGTGGACGACGAGCCGCAGCTCGCGGGCAGCATCGCGCTCGCCTGGGCGAAGCTCGGCGAGCGCGACCGCGCCGTCGCGCTCATGCGCCGCGCGATGGCGAAGGCGCCCGGCGCGACGCGCTCGATGCGCCTCGAGCTCGCCTCGACGCTGCTCGAGGCGGGCGACGACGAGGGCGTCGCGGCGATCGTCGCGGGGCTCGAGCGCGACCCGTCGCTCAAGCCCGCCGAGCGCCGCTGGCTCGCCGACCTGCGCATCGCGCGCGCCGTCCGGCTCGCCGACAGGAGCCGCGAGCGCGGCGACGCGCGCGGCGCGGCGGCGGCGCTCGAGCCGGTGCGGCGCGACTACCCGGAGGACCCGCGGGTGCAAGGGGCGCTCGCGCGCTCGCTCGAGCGGCGCGACCCCGGCGCGGCGCACGCGCTCTACCTCCGCGTCCTCGCGGCGTCGCCCGACGACCCCGACGCCCGGCGCGGCGCCATCGACACGGCGCTCGCGGCCGGCGACGCCGACGAGGCGCGCACCCTCGCGACCGAGGGCGCGCGACGCCAGCCGGACGACGCGCGCGCTCACGTGCTCGTCGCGCGCGCGGCGCTGCGGTCGGGCGACGACGCGGAGGCGATGCGATCGCTCGAGCGCGCCTGGGCGCTCGCCTCCTCGTCGGCGCCGGCGGCGCCACTCGCAGCCGGCGCCGGCGCGGCTGCGCTGCCCGAGGGCGCGGCGCAGCGGGCCGCGCTCGCCGCCGCGGGCCCCGACGGACCCGCGCTGCGCGCCGAGATCGGGCGCGAGATGGACCGCCTGCGCGACCGCCACCGCGCGGGGCTCGACCTCGGCCTCGAGGCGCGCCAGCGCAGCGGCGAGGCGGGGCTCGGGCAGCTCCTCGAGCTCAGGCAGTCGCTCGCGCTCGACGTGCCGATCGCCCTCCGCGGCCAGCTGACGTTCCGCGCGACCGAGGTGGAGCTCGACGCCGGGGCCCTCGACGCGGGGGCGGCGCCGCGCCTCGGCACGGGCGGCGGCGGCGCCATCGCGGGCCCGTTTCCGCAGGTCACCGGGACCGCGCTCTCGCTCTCGTACGCCGATCGCGACCTCGAGGCGGACGTCGGCTCGACGCCGCTGGGGTTCCCGGTGCAGGCGATCCTCGGCGGGCTGCGCCTGCGCCACGACTTCGGCGGGCTGCGGGTGGAGGCCGCGGGCGCGCGCCGCAGCGTCACGGAGAGCGTGCTCTCCTACGCCGGGGTGAAGGACCCCGCGACCGGGCGCTACTGGGGCGGCGTCGTCACCGAGGGCGGGCGCCTCGACCTCGCCGTCGCGCCCGAGCCGCTGCGCCTGTTCGCGTACGGCGGGTACGATCGGCTCGTCGGCTACCGCGTCGCCGAGAACCGGCGCCTCCTCGGCGGCGCCGGGGTCGAGGTGAAGGTGCTCCGCGGCCGCGGGGGCGAGCTCGTCGCGGGCGTCGAGGGGCTCGGGATGGCGTTCGACCAGAACCTGCGCTTCTTCACCTTCGGCCAGGGCGGCTACTTCAGCCCGCAGCAGTTCGTGCGCGGCAGCCTGCCGGTGGGCTACCGCCGCGGGGGCGCGTTCCGCGTCGAGATCGTCGCGGCGCCGGGGATCGAGTGGTTCGAGGAGGCGGCCTCGCCCGCGCTCCCCGCCCTCGGCGGCGTGGCGCGGCGGGCGGCGCTCGCGGACAACCCCGGCCAGACGGTGAACGGCTACACCTTCGACGGCCACGCCGCCCTGGGCTGGACGTTCGCCGGCGCCTTCGACGCCAGCCTCACCGTCGCGGCGCAGCAGGCGCCCGAGTTCCAGGAGCTGCGGGGCATGTTCACGGTGCGCTACGGGGGGAGCGCGACCCGGTAGGTCGTCGCGCGCGCCGCCCTTCACGCCATGCTCGCGCCATGGAGCCCTCCGTCGTCGAGATGAGCTGGACACACCTCCGCGGCGAGACGGCGCTCCTCGTCCCGCGCGCCGTCTCCGCGGCGATGATCCTCGTCGGGTTCTGGGTGGCGAGCGCGGTGGCGGTGGCGCTCGTGGAGCGGCTCGCCCGGCTGCGGGCGCTCGACCCGAGCCTCACGCGGCTCCTGGCGCGAGCGGGGCGCGTGACGCTCTTCGCCTTCGGCGTCGTGACCGCGCTCGGCACGCTCGGCATCGACGTGAAGGCGCTCGTCACCGGGCTCGGGCTCACCGGGTTCGCGCTCGGCTTCGCGCTGAAGGACGTGGTCGCGAACACGCTCGCCGGCGTGCTGATCCTGCTCTACAACCCGTTCCGGATCGGCGATCACGTGGAGGTGGCGGGCAGCACCGGCGCGGTCCAGGACATCGACCTGCGCTACACGACGCTGCACGTGGACGAGCGTACGCGCGTCCTCGTCCCGAACTCGACCCTGTTCACGAACAGCATCCGCGTGGTGAGCGCGGCGCGCGCCGCGGGCGAGCCGCCCGGGCCGGGGGTGCCGTAGGCGCGTGTGGCCTCGTCCGTTCGTCCTGAGCGTACCTTCACAATCGTTCACATCCGCGCGAGGCCCTGCGGCGTCTGCACGACGCCGTCGCCGGGGCGGAAGGGCAGGTCCGCTCCGTAGACGAACGTCTCGAGCGCGCCGTCGTCGAAGCGGACGTAGACCTCGTACCAGCGCTCCTCCTGGCCACCCTGGCTCGCCGCCGCGCCGACCGCGGCGCCGCCGATCGCGCCGATCACCGCGCCGGCGGCGCTGCCGCCTCGATAGGCGTTGCCCCAGCGGTCGTAGTGCGTGTGGCCGCCGATGGCGCTCCCGAAGATGCTGCCGAGGAAGGCGCCCGCGACGGCTCCGGCGCCCGGGTTCCCCTCCTGGCGGCGCACCGTCTCGCGGATTGACTCGACGTGGCCGACGCGCGCCCAGTCGTTGCCCGGGTCGTTCCACATCCGGGTGGTGGTGGTCGTCGTCGCGCACGCGGAGAGCAGGAGCGCGGGGAGGAGCGCCATCGCGAGGTGTCGGCGGGTTCTCATGCCCGGTGCTTTTGCACCTCCCGCGCCAGGCGGCGGCAGGGCTGATCAGGGCCTCGTTTCACCCGGTTACCCCTCACGCCGCGCCGCGGCACGCGTGAACGGGCCTCACACCCGTGCGCGGCAGAGCGGGCGAGCGGGAGAGGCCCTACAGGGTCGTGAGGTCGATGGAGAAGCGGTAGCGAACATCGCCCTTCACCATCCGGTCGTACGCCTCGTTGATCTTCTGGATGGGGATGACCTCGACGTCGGCGAGGACCTTCTTCTCGGCGCAGTAGTCGAGCATCTCCTGCGTCTCCTTGATGCCGCCGATGAGCGAGCCCGCGAGCGTGCGCCGCCCGCCGATGAGCGAGAAGGCGTGCACCGGCGCCGGCTCCGGCGGCACGCCGAGCAGCACCATCGCGCCGTCCACCCGCAGCATCCCGAGGTAGGCGTTGTAGTCGTGCCTCGCCGAGATGGTGTCGAGGATGAAGTCGAAGTGGTTCCCGAGCTTCTTGAACGTGGCCGCGTCCGAGGTGAGCGCGAAGTGGTGCGCCCCGAGCTTGCGCGCGTCGCCCTCCTTCGAGCGCGAGGTGCTGAGCATCGTCACCTCCGCGCCCATCGACGCGGCGAGCTTCACGCCCATGTGACCGAGGCCGCCGAGCCCGACGACGCCGACGCGCGAGCCCTTCCCGACCTTCCAGTGGCGGAGCGGCGAGTAGGTCGTGATCCCGGCGCAGAGGAGCGGCGCCGCGCCGGCGAGGTCGAGGCCCGCCGGGATCTTGAGGGTGAAGCGCTCGTCCACCAGGACGCGGCTGGAGTAGCCGCCGTAGGTCGGCGTCTTCCGGTCCATCTCGGTGCCGTTGTAGGTCATGGCCGCGCCCTTCGAGCAGAACTGCTCGAGGTCGCGCTGGCACGGCTCGCAGGTCCGGCAGGAGTCCACCATGCAGCCGACGCCGGCGAGGTCGCCGACCTTGAAGCCCTTCACCGCGGCGCCGACGCGCGACACGCGGCCGACGATCTCGTGGCCGGGGACCATCGGGAAGATCGAGCCGCCCCACTCGTCGCGCACCTGGTGGATGTCCGAGTGGCACACGCCGCAGAACGCGATGTCGATCTGCACGTCGTGCTCGCCGGGTTCGCGGC
>JBJMQK010000171.1:0-6805 GCA_045802735.1 Anaeromyxobacteraceae bacterium
TAGGCCGGGGCCGGAATCGAGGTGGAGGTCGCGGTCGGGGTCGAGGTGAGGTCGAGGTGAGGCCGAGGTCGGGGTCGAGGTCGGCGGTCGGCGGTCGGGTCGAAGGCCCCTCTCCGTTCGCCCTGAGCGTAGCCCTCGCGCAGCGAGGGCGGAGTCGATGGGCAGAC
Source organism: Anaeromyxobacteraceae bacterium (assembly GCA_045802735.1). Classification (GTDB taxonomy): domain Bacteria; phylum Myxococcota; class Myxococcia; order Myxococcales; family Anaeromyxobacteraceae; genus Anaeromyxobacter_A. Next base: position 168 of record JBJMQK010000171.1, read on the forward strand.
GCGCGCCAGATCCTCCCGTCCCCTCGTCCGTTCCCTCCCTCCGAGGCGGCGCGCACGCCGCCGTGGAGGCTCCATGCGACGTACACTATCGGTGCTTGCCCTCGTCCTGCTCTCCCTCGCTCCTCCCGCCGCGGCGCGCGGCCCCTCGGAGGCGCTCGCGGCCGTGGGGGATCGCGCCGTCGCGCCGCAGCCGCCGCCGGCGATCGCCGAGCCGGACGGCGCGGCGCGCCCGCTCGCGCCCTACTTCCACGTCGCCGGCGCGAGCGACGCCGAGCGGCTGCCGCTCGAGGAGACCCGCGCCGACGTCGCCATCGCGGGCCCGATCGCGCGCGTCACGGTGCGGCAGGTGTTCCGGAACGGCGGCGCCCGGCCCATCGAGGCCGTCTACGTCTTTCCCGCCTCCACGCGCGCGGCGGTCCACGCGCTGCGCATGCGCATCGGCGAGCGCACCGTCGAGGCGCGCATCGCCCGGCGCGGCGAGGCGCGGGAGGCGTACGCCCTGGCGCGGGACGGTGGCCGGCGCGCCGCGCTCCTCGAGGAGGAGCGCCCGAACGTCTTCACGATGAGCGTCGCGAACGTGATGCCGGGCGAGCGCATCGCGGTCGAGCTCGAGTACTCCGAGCTGGTCGTGCCGGACGACGGCGTGTACGAGCTCGTCTACCCGACGGTCGTCGGCCCGCGCTACGCGGGCGGCGCCGACCCCGCCGACGGCTGGATCGCGAGCCCCTACCTGCGCGAGGGCGAGCCCGCGCCGCACGCGTTCACCTTCCACGCGCACGTGGAGAGCGCCGTGCCGCTCCGCGACGTCTCCTCGCCGTCGCACGCGCTCGAGGTCCGCTACACCTCGCCCACCGCGGCCGAGGTGGCGCTCGCCGACGGCGGCGGCGCCCACCGCGACCTCGTGCTGCGCTGGCGCCTCGCGGGCGACGCGATCCAGGCAGGCGCGATGCTCCTCCCCGGCCGCGGCGACGCGCCCGGTTACTTCCTCGTCGCCGTCGAGCCGCCGGCGCGCCCACCCGCCGGCCTCGCCGCCCCCGCGCGCGAGTACGTGTTCCTCGTCGACGTCTCCGGCTCGATGCACGGCTTCCCGCTCGAGACCGCGAAGGCCCTGATGCGCGACCTCCTCGGGCGGCTCGGGCCGCAGGACCTCGTGAACGTGGTGCTCTTCGCGGGCGCCTCCCAGACGCTCGCGCCCCAGGGCTCGCTCGCGGCGACGCCGGAGCACGTGGCGAGCGCGCTCGCGCTCGTCGAATCCCAGCGCGGCGGCGGCGGCACCGAGCTCATGGAGGGCCTGCGCGCCGCGTACGCCATCCCCCGGCCGGAGCGGACCGTCGCGCGCACGGTCGTGGTCGTCACCGATGGTTACGTGGCCGTCGAGGCGCAGGCGTACCGCTTCGTGCGCGAGCGGCTCTCGGAGGCGAACCTGTTCGCGTTCGGCATCGGGAGCGCCGTGAACCGTCACCTCATGGAGGGCCTCGCGCGCGCGGGCGAGGGCGAGCCCTACGTCGTCCTCGCGGCGGCGCGCGCGCGCGAGGCGGCGGAGCGGTTCCGCGCCTACGTCGAGCGGCCGGTGCTCACCGGGATCGACGTGCGGTTCGAGGGCTTCGACGCGCGCGAGGTGCTGCCGGGGCGCGTGCCGGACCTCTTCGCGCGCCGCCCGCTCGTGCTCGTCGGGCAGTACCGCGGCGCCGCGCGCGGCCGGGTCGTCGTCACCGGGCGAACCGGAGACGCGCCCTGGCGCGCCGAGGTGGACCTCGCGCACGCGGGCGGCGGCGACCATGGGCCGCTCCGAGTCCTGTGGGCGCGGCGCTGGGTGGCGGCGCTCGCCGACGAGCTCGCGCTCGCACCCGCGAAGCCGCTCGAGGACGCGATCACCGACCTCGGTCTGGCGCACGCGATCCTCACGCCCTTCACGTCGTTCGTCGCGGCGGACTCCGAGGTGGTGAACCGCGGCGGCGCGCCGCTCGAGGTCCGGCAACCGCTGCCGCTGCCGCAGGGGGTCTCCGACCTCGCCGTGGGCGCGCCCGCGAGCCTCGGGCGGCTCGCGGCGAAGAGCGCGCTGCCCTCGCCGCGCCGCGAGCGAGCGCTCGAGCTCCCGGCCGCAGCCGCAACGCCCGGACCGGATAGCGAGCCGCGGGTCGCGAACCCCGCGACCGGGCTGCGCCTCGTCTCGCTCGAGCCGCTCGCCGGCGCCGTCTTCGACGTCGCGCGCACGCGCGCCGCGCTCGAGGCGAAGCTGCGCGCCGGCGCCCGCTTGCCGGCGGGCGCGCGCGTGCGGCTGAAGCTGACGGTGAATGCGGCGGGGCGGGTCGTCCGGATCGCGGTGCTCTCGGCGACGGATGCCGCCGCTGCCGGCCGCGTCGAGGCGCTCCTCGCAGGCGCGGCACTCAGCGCGGCGCCCTCCGAACGCGAGCCCGTCACCCGCGAGCTCGTCATCGCGGTGCGGGCGGACCCCGCGTGACGGCACCGGGGCCGCGCCGATCGGCGGCGCGGCCCCGCGAACCGCTAGAAGATTCCGAATCCGATGCGCCCGACGATGCCGTAGTCGGGCGACCCGAAGTCGCCGCCCGAGGTCGGCCAGCGCGCGATCCCGGAGACGCCGAGGACGATCGGGGTGGGCGCGAAGCGGAAGCTCAGGCCCGGGCGGAAGCCGACGAAGGTCTGGCCGCGCTCCCTGAACATGTCGCCGAAGTCGTTGAGGCCGCGGCGCCCGAGCTCACCCATCAGCTCGACGCGGACGACGGTGAGCGGGATGAGGATACCGGCCATGACCGCGCCGGCCCAGGGCTGGTTGTTGCCGCTGACGACCTTGTCGACGACCGCCCCGACGCCGAAGCCACCCACGCCGGCGAGGATGTCGCCTCCGACGATCCCGGTCCCCTGGCTCGACCCGATCGCGCTGAAGTTCTTCGGGTCGACGTTCTGATACCCGCCGAACGCCTCTATCGTCGCCGTGCCGATCTCGGCGCGGGCGCTGGATGCGGCGAGCACCGCCGCGATGGCGAGGACGTTTCGTAGACGGCTCACGTGCATCTCCCCTCCTGTCTCGAGTACCTACCCGCTAAAGCTAGGTCGATGCGCGCGCGCCGTCCTGCGCGGGCGCTCTCCGGACGCCCCGCGCGCCGAGGGAACGCTGAGCGGGGAAGCGATGGAGCGACGACGCGGGGCGGGGCACGAAGCGGTGGATCCCCGCGATGCGTTGAAGTAGTATGACGCACTGCGGCGCCACGATGAGTGCGCCCAGTACGTCGCGACCCACCCCCCTTCGACCGCCCGCGCGGCAGGAGAATCGCCATGTCGACCACCACGCCCCAGTCGTCCTCCCCCACCCTCCCCGCCGCCCACCGCGCGCGCCACGTCTCGCTGCAGGGCCTCGTCGCCGGCGTCGAGACCGACGCGCGCGTGCGCCTCGCGACCGCGCTGAAGGGCGCGACGGCTTCGCTCCGCAACGCCGACGCCGCCCTCGAGCGCCTCGGCCGCGAGCAGTGGACGGCGCGCGCGATCCGCCGCCGCGTGGACGAGGCGCGCCGCGCCGGGACGGCGACGCTGATGCAGCGCGCCGCGACGGTCGCCGACCGCGCCGACAAGCTGCCCGCGATCGCCGTCGAGAAGCTCGTCGGCGCCGGCACGACGAGCCTGCGCGCCCTCTCGTCGCGCGTCGAGCGCGCCGCCGAGGGGCTCTCGAAGCCCGCCGCCGCCGAGCCCAAGTCGAACTGAAGGTCGGGGGGCGAGCGCCTCACGCGACGAGACCCTGGCCCCCGCAGTCGCGGGAGCCAGGGTCTCTCGTTTCCGGGATGTCTGCGTCGACTGCTAGTGCTTGCTCGCGCCGGACGCGCCGAAGCCCGTCTGCGCGCGGACCCACTGGTCCTCGAACGCCTCGATCTCGGTGCGGGCGCGCGCCGAGGTGTCGAGCTTCGAGACCACGAAGGTGAGCAGGAACGCGAACGGCATCGCGAACAGCGCCGGCTGCTCGTACGGGAAGATCGGCGCGGCGTTGTGGAACACGTTCACCCACACCGACTTCGAGAGCACCACGAGCACGACGGCCGAGACGAGGCCGCCGTACCCGCCGACGAGGGCGCCGCGCGTGGTGAGGCCCCGCCAGTACATCGACAGGATCAGCACCGGGAAGTTCGCCGCGGCGGCGACGCCGAAGGCGAGGCCGACCATGAACGCCACGTTCTGCTTCTCGAACAGCAGCCCGAGACAGACGGCGACGACGCCGATGCAGATGGTGGCGATCTTCGAGACCTTGATCTCCTTCTCCTCGGTGGCCTTGCCCTTCATGATCACGCGCGCGTACAGGTCGTGCGAGATGGAGGACGCGCCCGCGAGCGCGAGGCCCGAGACGACCGCGAGGATCGTGGCGAACGCGACCGCCGCCAGGAAGCCGAGCAGGAGGTTCCCGCCGACCGCCTTCGCGAGGTGCATGACGACCATGTTGCCGCCGCCGATCATCTTCCCGCCGACCTTGCCCGCCTCGAAGAAGGTGGGATCCTTGCCGACGATGAGCACCGAGCAGAGGCCCATGAGGAAGATGACGTTGAAGAAGTAGCCGATGAAGCCCGACGCGTAGAGGACCGACTTCCGGGCCTCCTTCGCGTCGCTCACGGTGAAGAAGCGCATGAGGATGTGCGGCAGGCCCGCCGTGCCGAACATGAGGCCGAGGCACAGCGAGACCGCGTTCACCGGGTTCGCGAGGAGCCCGCCGGGCGTGAGGAGCTTCCAGCCGAGCTTGTGCGTCGTCGTCGCGGCCTGGACGAGGTTCGTGTACGAGAACCCGAAGCGGCTCATGGCGAGCAGCATCACGACCGTGCCGCCGACGAGCAGCATGCAGGCCTTGATGATCTGCACCCAGGTCGTCGCGTGCATGCCGCCGAAGATGACGTACACCATCATCAGCGCGCCGACGGCGACGACCGCGATCTCGTACTGCAGGCCGAACAGGAGCTTCACGAGATGACCGGCGCCGACCATCTGCGCGATGAGATAGAAGCAGACGACGGTGAGCGAGGAGATCGCCGCCATCGTCCGCACCTTGCCCTGGTCGAGCCGGTACGAGGTGATGTCGGAGAACGTGAAGCGGCCGAGGTTGCGGAGCCGCTCGGCCATGAGGAACAGGATGACCGGCCAGCCGACGAAGAAGGCCAGCGCGTAGATGTAGCCGTCGTAGCCCTGGCCGAAGACCATGGCGGTGATGCCGAGCAGCGTCGCGGCCGACATGTAGTCGCCGGCGATGGCGAGGCCGTTCTGGAAGCCGGTGATCCCGCCGCCGGCCGTGTAGAAGTCGGACGCCGACTTGCTGCGGCCCGACGCCCACTTCGTGATCCCCATGGTCATCGCCACGAAGACGACGAACATGACGACCGCGGGGATGTTGAGCGGCTGCTTCTCGGTGATGCCGTCGATCGCGCCGCCCGCGAGGGCCAGCGCCGGGGCGGCGGCGAGGGCGAGGCTCGTGAGGAGGCGCTTCATGCGACCCCCTTCTTGCGGCCGGCGGCGAGCTCGGCGGTGCGGGCGTCCTCGACGATCTGCGCCGTGAGCGCGTCGAACTCCCCGTTCGCGCGGCGCACGTACAGGGCCGTCATCACCCAGAACGACACGAAGATGGTGAGTCCGATGGCGACGCCAACCGAGAGCATCGACCCTTCGGAGACGGGCTGGCCCAGCACCGCCGGCTTGAACGCGACCAGCATCACGAAGCTGTAGAAGGACCCCAGCACGATGAAGGCGAGGGTCCACGCGTAACGGCCGCGGGTCTTCACGAGCTGCTGGAACTTGGGGTTGGAGCGCATGCGCGCGTACATGGCACTGCTCATCGAGGGGTTTCCTCCTTCGGAGTTTCGCCGGCGAGATGACGGGAGCGACACTGCGTGCGGGGGCGCGCAGAGGGTAAGTTCAGGGCACGACTCGACGTGAGCGCGGCAATATGCCCGATCGCCGCGCTCGGGATCAAACCCCCTACCCAAGAAAAGAGGTGAAATTTGACTTCGATCAGGGACAGCGAACGACGGCACGGTCAGTAAACGCCACCCGTCGTCGCCCCGTCGTCGCTCTCCCGCCGTGACGGCGAGCGGCGGCAGGAACGTCGGAGGTGCGGCGGCTGCCCGCTTCGTCCGCGTCGCTCCCGGCGGATCCGCGCATTCCGCGCCGCATGCCGCTCGGCGCAGCGTCCCCGGTTTGCGCCCTCGCGCGTTGCTGCTCACGTTCCCTCGGAGACCACACGGCGACGCCCTGCGCGGGCGTCTCGTCATGAAGGGGGAAGAACATGTGGAAGATGAAGGAAGGGATCGTCCTCGCGGCCTCGCTCGCGCTGCTCGCGGGCCCTGCGTATGCCCAGAGCGGGGGCGGATCCGCTGGCTCGGGCGCGGGCGGCAGCAGCAGCGGCTCCTCGACCGGTGGATCGAGCGGCAGCATGGGGAGCGGAAGCTCGGGGAGCACCGGCTCGGGTAGCACCGGCAGCATGGGGACGGGCAGCAGCGGGTCGAGCGGCACCACCGGCTCGTCGGGCAGCAGCGGCTCCTCGGGGACGGGTTCCTCGGGCAGCACGAGCTCGCCGTCCGACATGGGCACGGGCTCCTCCTCCGGCGGCAGCGGCTCCTCGACGGGCGGCAGCGGCAGCTCGACGTCCAGCTCCG
>JBJMQK010000192.1:0-3554 GCA_045802735.1 Anaeromyxobacteraceae bacterium
ACAACGAGGAGCAGCACTTCTACATCTCGGGCGTCGTCCGGCCGATCGACATCGACCAGGAGAACAGCGTGAAGAGCGCCATGGTCGCGGACGCCGAGATCGAATTCACCGGACGTGGAATCCTCTCGGACAACGGACGCCAGGGCTGGCTGTCGCGGTACTTCGGCTGGATCTGGCCGTTCTAGGGACCTCGATGACGAAATCGAACTCGAACCCGTTCGCGCTGAGCGTAGCCGCGCAGCGGCGGAGTCGAAGCGCCCTCGCGCTCGCGCTCGCCCTCCTCACCCTCCTCCCCTCCCCCACGCTCGCCGCCGTCCGGGTGAAGGAGCTCGCCGACGTGCAGGGCGTGCGCGACAACGAGCTGTTCGGCTACGGCCTCGTCGTCGGCCTCGCCGGCACCGGCGACTCGGAGCGCATCCTCTTCACGCAGCAGTCGCTCGCCGGCATGCTGGGCCGGCTCGGGATCCGCATCGACCCGAAGGAAGTGCGCGCCCGCAACGTGGCGGCGGTCATGGTCACGGCGCGGCTCCCGGCCTTCGCCCGCGCCGGGTCGCGGCTCGACGTCGCGGCCGCGTCGCTCGGCAACGCCACCTCGCTCGCCGGCGGCGTCCTCCTCATCACGCCGCTCACCGCGGCCGACGGGCAGGTCTACGCCGTGGCGCAGGGAGCGGTGCAGGTCGGCGGCTACGACGTCTCGGCGGCGGGCTCGTCCGTGCGCAAGAACACCCCGACCGCGGGCCGCGTCCCGGCGGGCGGGACCATCGAGCGGAGCGTCGCGCCGAGCCTCGATGGGCCGACGCTGGTGCTGGGCCTGCGCCGCCCCGACTTCACCACCGCGAGCCGCGTCGCGGCCGCGGTGAGCGCGGCGCTCGGCGGCAAGGGCGCGAAGGCGCTCGACCCGGCGACGGTCGAGGTCACCGTGCCGGAGGCGTTCAAGTCCGATCCGGTCGGGCTCCTCGCGAAGCTCGAGGCGCTCGAGGTCGAGGCGGACGGCCGCGCCCGCGTCGTGGTCTCGGAGCGCACCGGCACGGTGGTCGCCGGCGAGCGCGTCCGCATCCGCCCGGTCGCCGTCTCGCACGGCGGGCTCCAGGTCTCCGTGTCGGTGAAGCCGGTCGTCTCGCAGCCCAACCCGACGTTCGGGCAGAACCCGAACGCGAACGCGCGCACGGTGGTCGAGCCCATCGGGACCCCCGAGGCGTCCGAGGAGTCACGCGCGACGATCGCGCTCCCCGCCACCGCGACCGTGGAGGAGCTCGCCCGCGCCCTCACCACGCTCGGCGCGAGCGCGCGCGATCTCGTCTCGATCCTCCAGGCCATGAAGGCCGCCGGGGCGCTCGACGCCGACCTCGAGGTCATCTAGCGATGCCCATCCGCGCCGGGCCGGAGGCCGACCGGGCCCGCCTGCACGAGGCGGCGCGCGCGCTCGAGACGCTCGTCGTGAAGCAGCTCGTCACGGCGAGCAAGGCGTTCACGGGAGGCGAAGGTGCGGGGAGCGGCGTCCGCGCCGACATGTTCGCCGACGCGCTCGCCGACGCCATGGTGAAGGGCGGCGGGATCGGGCTCGCGGCACAGATCGAGCGGAGCATGGGGGGAAACCCGACGGCGGCCCCGGCCAGAATGCCGACCCCGACCTCGATTTCGACCCCGACCGCGACCGCGACCCCGACCCCGACCCCGACCCCGACCGCGACCCCGACCCCGACCGCGACAACCTTCGACCCCCTCGCGGACGCCCTGTTCTCCTCCTCCCCCACCGCCCCCCGCCTCACGAGCGGCTTCGGCGCGCGCGCCGATCCCTTCACCCACCGCGAGGCGCACCACGCTGGCGTCGACCTCGCCGAGCCCGAGGGCGCGCCCGTGCACGCGCTCCTCGGCGGCGTCGTGCGGACGGCGGGCGACCGCGGTGGCTACGGCCAGGCGGTCGAGATCGACCACGGCAACGGCGTCACGACGCTCTACGCCCACGCCTCCGAGCTGCTCGTCGCGCCCGGCGACTCGGTGACCCAGGGTCAGCCCGTCGCCCGGGTCGGACACTCGGGGCGCGCGACGGGCGCGCACCTCCACTTCGAGGTGCGCGTGGGTGGGCGCGCCGTCGATCCCGCTCACGCGCTTAAGGTTTACGCGCGCCGTGCCGATGACGTCCTTGGAAGCGGGTCGTAGCCGCGACCGAGGTGCACCATGAAGGTCAACGACGCGAGTCAGATCAGGGCGTTGTCCCCCGAAAAGCCGGTCGAACCCGGCCGCACTCCCGCCGCGCAGCGCGGGGAGCCGGAGGACCGCGTCTCCACCGCGGAGTCGGGGAGCGTCGCCGCTGCGATCGCCGCTGCGAGCACCGGCGCATCCACCGCGCGCGCCGCAAAGCTCCAGGCCATCGAGGCCGCTGTCCGACAGGGTACGTACCGGCCGGATCCGGCACGGATCGCGCAACAGATACTCGAAGACGCGGAGCTGTCGGCGCGCCTGCAAGCGATCTTCGGGAAGTGACGCGCGAGCCCGGCACGCCGGGACAAGGACGGCACATGGACCTCGAGAACGCACTCGAGACGGCGGGACGCTTGCGCGATGCGCTCGCGGCGGAGGTCGAGAGCGCGCGGCGCGAGCGGCAGCTCCTGCGGTCGCTCGACGCTGCAGCGCTCTTCGCCCGGGCGTCGCAGCGCGGCGCGTTCCTCGCCGAGGTCGCCCGGCTCGAGCGCGAGCTCGCGGCCCGCCTCGGTGCGGCCGCGAAGGCGCTCGGGCTCGAGGAGGTCACGCTCGACCGCTTCCGGCTGCGCGTCCCCGTGACGGGCGAGCGGCTCGCCCACACGCTCGCCGAGGTCCGCGCGCTCGCAGGCGCGCTCCAGGAGGTGGATCGCCTGAACCTCGACCTCGCCGGGCGCGCGCTCGCGTGCGTCCGCGGCTACGTCGAGGCCGTCCGTCCCACCCCGCGCGCCTACGACCGCCGCGGTGCGCGCGCCGCCGCTCCGACGCTGGCGATGGTCTCGAGCAAGGGGTAGCCATGGCCGACCTCCTCTCCGTCCTCTCCAGCGCCCAGACGAGCCTCGCGGCGCAGCGCGCCGTGCAGGCGACGGCGAGCCACAACATCGAGAACGCGAACACGCCCGGCTACGCGCGGCAGCGCGCGACGCTCGAGGCGGTCGCGCCGGGCGACCTGGCGCGCGGCCTCTCGATCGGGAACGGCGCGACCGTCACGGGGATCCAGCAGTCGCGCGACCGCTTCCTCGAGGCGCAGATCCCTCGGGCGCTCGGCGCCACGGCGTCGGCGACCGCGGAGTCCGACGCCCTCGGCGCGATCCACGCCCTCGACCCGGGCGCGGCAGGTGGCCTCGGCGACGCGCTCGCCGCGTTCTACTCCGGGCTCCGCGCGGTCGCGCAGTCGCCGGCGGACCCGTCGCTCCGCGCCGCGGCGGTGGGCTCGGCGAAGGGGCTGGCCGCCGCGTTCGTGCGGACGCGCAGCGCGCTCGACGACGCGCGCACCGGGCTCGACGCGAGCCTCGCCGGCGTCGCCTCCGAGGCGAACGGCGAGGCGGCCGCGGTCGCGGAGCTGAACGGCCGGA
>JBJMQK010000220.1:0-7558 GCA_045802735.1 Anaeromyxobacteraceae bacterium
CGGTGCTGCTCATCGACGTCGTCGGCCACTCCGGCGAGGAGACGGCGCGCGCCGTGGCGAGGATCCGCGCCAGCCTCGGGCGCTACGGCAACACCTTCCTCTTCGAGGCGAAGGACAAGGCGGACTCGAAGCGCTTCTGGGCCGACCGCAAGAAGCTCGGCGCCATCGCCGCGCGCACGAACGCGTTCAAGCTGAACGAGGACGTGGTCCTGCCGCTCGACGCGCTCGCGGAGTTCGCGCGCTTCTGCGACGCGATGAACGTGGACGAGGAGCGCGCCAGCCAGCGTGCCTTCGCGTGGCGCACCCGCACCTTCGTCGAGGCGGCCGGCGAGGAGGACGAGGGCTTCCTGCCGGAGAAGCTCGCCCGCGCGCGGCTCCGCTGCGACGAGGCGCTCGTCGCGCTCGGCAAGGCGGGCGCGCGCGAGCTGCGGTCGCTGGCGCTGGTCGAGGCGCTGCGCAAGGACGTGCAGGATCTCGTGCGCGGCTACACGAAGCTCGCCGACGCGGTCGACGCGCTGTGGCTCGACGAGCGGCGGCGCCGCATCGTGCTCGCGACGCACATGCACGCCGGCGACGGCAACGTGCACGTGAACATCCCCGTGCTCTCGAACGACCGCGACATGATGCGGCGGGCGGAGGAGGCGGTGGACCGGGTGATGGCCGAGGTGGCGCGCCTCGGCGGCGTGCCGTCCGGCGAGCACGGCATCGGCGTCACGAAGCTCAAGTACCTCGACCCGGCGCGGGTGGCGGAGCTCACGGCCTACCGGCGCGAGGTGGACCCGCGCGGCACCATGAACCCGAAGAAGCTCCAGGACCTCTCGGTCCTCGGGCGCATCTTCACGCCCTCCTTCAACCTGCTCGAGCTCGAGGCGCGGATCCTGAAAGCCGGCAAGCTCGAGGAGCTGGCGGCGAAGATCGCGGGGTGCGTACGCTGCGGCAAGTGCAAGCCCGACTGCTGCGTGTTCCAGCCCGGGCGCGGGATGTTCTTCCACCCGCGCAACAAGAACCTCGCCATCGGCGCGCTCGTGGAGGCGATGCTCTACGAGGTGCAGCGCGAGCGGAGGGCGTCGTTCGAGCTGCTCCGCCACCTCGAGGAGGTGGCCGACCACTGCACGCTCTGTCACAAGTGCGCGAAGCCGTGCCCGGTGGACATCGACTCGGGCGAGGTGTCGGTGCTCGAGCGCGAGATCCTGATGGCGCACGGGTACAAGCACCACGCGGTGCCGACGCGCGCCACGCTCGCCTACCTCGAGAGCACCTCGCCCGCTTTCAACGCGGCCTTCCGCGCGGGCGTCGTCCGACTCGGCGGGACGCTGCAGCGCGCGCTCGCGAAGGTGGTGGGGCGCACGCCCGAGGGCGAGGGCGGCGGCGGCGCCTATCCGCTGCAGCTCCTGCGATCGCCCGGTCCCGCGGCGGAGTCCGAGGAGCTGCGCGACGTGCTCCCGCCCTGCGGCCCGGACGAGGCGCTCGTGCTCGAGCCCGACGGCGAGGCGAAGGCGACGGTCTTCTACTTCCCGGGGTGCGGCTCCGAGCGGCTCTACGGCTCGGTCTCGATGGCGGCGCTGCACGTGCTCCTCGCCTCGGGCACGCGCGTCGTGCTGCCGCCGCCGTACCTCTGCTGCGGGTTCCCCGCGTACGCGAACGCGCGCACCGAGCAGCACGGCCGCATGGTGCTGCGCGACACCATCGTCTTCTCCCAGATCCGCGAGATGCTGCGCCACGTGGCCTTCGACGCGGTGGTCGTGACCTGCGGGACCTGCCGCGAGGCGCTCGGCGCGATGGACGCCGCGAAGATCTTCGGCTGCGCCGTGAAGGACCTCGCGCGCTTCGCCCTGGAGCGCGGCGTCGCGCCCGCGCCGCGCGCCTCCCATCCGGTCACCCTGAGCGGAGCGCCGCGAGGCGCGGAGTCGAAGGGCGCGCGCTTGCTCTACCACGCCCCCTGCCACGACTCGCTCGACGCCCAGGGCCCGGCGGTGCTGGCGAAGCTCGGGATCCGGGTCGAGGCGGTGCCGCACTGCTGCTCCGAGGCGGGCACGCTGGCGCTGTCGCGCCCCGACATCACCGACGCGATGCTGCACCGGAAGCGGAGCGCCATCCGCGAGGCGCTCGCAGAGCGCCGAGTCGAAAACGGCGCCCCCACAGGAACCGCCGCCCGGCTCGTCACCGCCGCATCCGCGGACGCCGCCGTGATCCTCACCAACTGCCCCTCCTGCCTCTCCGGCCTCGGCCGCAACGCCGACCTCGCCCCGCCCCGCCACGTGGCGGTGGAGCTCGCCCGCGCCCTCGATGGCGACGGCTGGAAGGAGCTGTTCCGCGCCCGCGCCGCGAAGGCCCTGGCGGTGCGGTTCTAGGCCCCGCGCGAGCGCCACGCTCCTCGGCGCACGAACCGCCGCCGCTGCAACCCCGCCCCTGGGGCCATCCACCGGCCGCTCCGGCGTGCGCACCGTGGTGATCATGCGCCGACCGCACTTCACGGTAGGTCTCAGCCTCCTCCTCGCGACCGCCTGTGCGACCACCCGCCCGCCTGCCGACTCGCTCGCGATCTCCGTCGTCCGCGACGCGACGCCCTCGTGGCAACCCTTCCGCTCCGCCGCGGCCCGCTACGACGTCGAGTTCCCGGCCGAGCCGGAGCCCGCCGACGAGAGCCTGTCCCTGCCAGGCGGCTCCGTCGCGATGGTCGGCACGCGCTTCGCCGACGCCTCGTACCTCGTGAGCGTCGTCGAGGCGCGCGAGGCGTTCGCGACGCCCGAGGCGCGGGCGAGCGCGCTCGAGACCTACCCCGCCGAGCTGGTCCAGCGCCTGCAGGGAGCCGTCGTCTCCGACGAGCGGCGCGAGGTCGCGGGCTGGCCCGCGCGGAGCGTGGAGATCGCCGCCGAGCGCGGCGTGACCCGCGTGCTCGTCGTCCCCACCCCGGAGCGCCTCTACCTCGTCGGCGTCGCGACGCGCGGCGGGTCGATCCCGGGCGAGGCGCAGCGCTTCCTCGGCTCGTTCCGCCCCGAGTGACCCCGGCCGGGGGACGCGATCATTCGCGGAGCCCGATGAGCGCGAGCCCGTCGAGCTGCTCGAGCGAGAGCCGCGACAGCGCAGGGTCGCGGTCGAGGCAGATGCGCGCCGTCACGCCCTCGTCGCGGCAGAGCAGCATCGCGGCCTCGAGGTCCTTCAGCTGCCGGTGCGGCACGGCGAAGATGATCTCGTCGAGGACGCGGTTCGCGAGCAGCTGGCGCAGCTTCCCGAGCGACCCGAGCACGGGGCCGACGCGCCGCGGCCCGGCCTCGGTCTCGTCCTCGATGTAGCCGGCGAGGTGGTAGCCCCACTCGCGCCGCGCCAGGATCGCCTCCGCGACCGCGCGCGCCACGTCGCTCGTGCCCACCACCGCGAACACGCGCGTCAGGTAGCCGCGGCGGCGCAGCGCGCGCAAGCCGCTCCGCAGGAGCACGCGGTCCAGCGCCAGCGCGCCCATGCACGCCGCGAGGTAGATGAGGACGAGCTGGCGCGAGAGGGCGCTCTGCTTCGTGAGGAAGCCGATCACCGCGAGCACCGCCGCCACGGCGAGCAGCGCCCGCCCCGCGCGCACCACCTCGCGCCCGAGCGCCCGCATGCGCCTCGACCGGTAGATCCGGAGCAGGAGCGCCGCCGCGATCCACGACGCGGTCGCGACCGCGAGCAGCGGCCGGTAGCTCGTGAGCGGGTAGAGCCCCGGCCGGTTCAGGTACGCCTCACCGAGGAGTCCGTCGCGGACGAGGTACGCGAGCGGGAGCGTCCACGCGAACGCCAGCACGTCGGCGACGGCGAGCGCGACGTCGACCATCCGCCCCCGTGCCCTCGCCATCCTCGCCGACCTCCGGTCCTGGCGCGCGCCCCGCGCGCACGCTCGGGATCCATCCTGCCCTCGACGTCCGCCGAGGTGAAGGGCCATGAACCGGGGGGGCGGTCCCGGCCCTATCGAGCGCCCGGGCCTCCCAGATCGGCAGCCGGACACGGGCAGAGACGCGCGGCGTTCGCGGGCAGGCGTCGCCTCGTTTTCGGGAGGCTAGGTTGCCTCGCGAGCGGCGCACGCGGGGCGGCTTCGCCCGGCCGAGACGCCCTTCGCAAGATCGGCTTCCATCTGCATGGGGCGCGCGGGGCAGCGTGCGGTCGACTTGCTCGCCGCCGCGGACCGCACGCTCCGTACACGGTGAGTACATCCAGATGAGTCGCCGCACGCACGTGGATTTCACTTGACGCGTGGGTCGCGAATTCGCGGCTCGGACGACCGCGTCGCGCTGGAAGGCCTCTCCGACGAAGCAAGAAGGCACCGAGAGGGCGCGCGCTGGCATCCGACCCGGTCACGAAGCGCGGGCGCCGAACGCTTCACCCTTGGCAACTGTGACCGTCAGGCGAGGCCTCGAAAACCCGTGAGACGATCACATCATGGAAACCGATACCCGACTCCTCGCGACGCGCCTCGCCGGCCTCCTCGCCCGCGAGCACGCCGCCCTCGCCGAGTTCCTGGTCGCCCTGGCCGACTTCGACCGGGAGCGCCGCTGGGTCGAGCTCGGCTACACGAGCCTCTTCTGGTTCCTGCACCGGTCGCTCGGCCTTTCGAAGGGTGCTGCCTCGTGCCGGAAGGTCGCGGCCAAGCTCATCCAGAGGTTCCCGGAGGTCATCGCGCCACTCCGCTCCGGGAAGCTGTGCCTCTCGAGCGTGGCGGAGCTGGCGGGAGTCCTCACCCCCGAGAACCAGGCCGAGGTGCTCCCGCGCTTCTTCCACGCGTCGAAGCAGGAGGCGAAAGCCATCGCCGCGGAGCTGTGCCCGAACGAGGCGCCGCCGCGGCGCGACGTCGTGACGGCGCTCCATCCGGCGCTCCGGTCCGAGGCCGCTCGCGCTGCGCCCGCGCCCGCGGCCCCGCTCCTCGCCGAGCGCCCCGCGCCTCCGGCGCCTGCCGAGCAGGTTCATCCAGCCGACCCCTCCTTGGAGGCAGGGCCGCGCTCGCCGCCGGTTCCCTTTGCACCCGCTGCGCCCGCAGCGAAACGCGATGCTACCGAGCCGCTCACCGTTGACCTCTCCCGGCTCCACGTGACGGTCTCGCGGCGCTTCCTCGCGAAGCTCGCCGCCGCCCGCGACGCGCTCTCGCACCGCCATCCCGGCGCGAGCGCCGAGGCCGTGCTCGAGGCCGGCCTCGACCTCCTCCTCGCCGAGCGCGACCGCAAGCGTGGCCTGGTGGAGAAGCCGCGCAAGGCACCGGCCGCGCCTTCAGCGAGACCGCGCCACGTCCCCGCTTCGCTCAGGCGCGCGGTCTTCACCCGAGACGAGGGCAAGTGCCAGTGGCCGATGGATGGAGGCGGCGTGTGCGGCTCGACGACGCGCCTCGAGCTCGACCACGTCGTGCCGCTCGCGCGCGGCGGGACCACCACGCTGTCGAACCTTCGCATCGCCTGCGCGTTCCACAACCAGCTTGCCGCGCGGCAGCTGCTCGGCGCCCACCTCATGGATCGCTACACGGGCCGGGGGCGCGGCGCGAACGCCGCGAGGGTCAGCGGAGGCGCGGCACCGGAGCGCGAGCAGCGCAGCGAGCCTGATGGCGACAGTGAAGCGCCGAGCCTGCCGTTCGGATGACGCGGCGGGACCGCGACGAGGGGTGCGGCCCGGTGAATGACGCTGGACGACCGCGCGTTGAGCGCGCACGAAGTGTTCGGGAACCGACCCGTCGGTCAGCGCGACGCCTGCGACGCCTTGCGCGCCGCCTCGAACTCGTCGCCCGGGCGCCAGGCGGGCATCGCGTCGGCGTCCGCCACGGCGAGCCCGAGGAGGAAGTTGAGCCGCACGTCCTCCACCGCGCCGCGGAGGTCCCAGTCCTCGCGGTACTCGTCGGAGGGCTGGTGGTAGTGCGTGCGGATCCACGCGGTCACCTGCTCCGCGCCCCACCCCGGAGGCCTGCCGACGAAGTCGACGCCGCCCGACGCCTGGATGGCCGGGACGCCGCCGCGCGCGAAGTTGAGCTGGTCGCTGCGGTAGAAGCTGCCGCGATCCGGGAACGGATCCGGGGCGAGCCGCCGGCCCTGCGCGCGCGCGAGGCGCGCCACGAGCGGGTCGAGCGTGGACTTGCCGAGCCCGAGCACGCAGAGGTCGCGCGTCCTCCCGAAGATGTTCATGGAGTCGAAGTTGAGGTTCGCCGCCATGCGCGCCGGCGGGAGCGGCGGGTGCCGCACCAGCCACTCCGAGCCGAGCAGGCCCGACTCCTCCGCGGCGACGATCGCGACCACGATCGAGCGGCGCGGCCGCGCCTCGGGTGGCAGCGCGGCGAAGGCGCGCGCGATCGCGAGGATCCCGGCGACGCCCGAGGCGTTGTCCACCGCCCCGTTGTAGATGGCGTCGTCGCCGGGTCGCGCGCCCGGGCGGACGCCGAGGTGGTCGTGGTGCGCCGTGTACACGACGGCCTCGCCGGCGAGGCGCGCGTCGCGCCCGGGCAGGCGCGCGAGGACGTTCCCCGTCACCTTCTCCTCCATCGCGCTCCGCATCGCGAACGACAGGTGGACGCCGAGCGGCACGGGCGTGAAGTCGCGCCGCTCGGCCGCCGCCCGCAGCGCGTCGAGGTCCTTCCCCCCGAGCGCCGCGAGGCGCCGCGACGCCGCCTCCGTGGCCCAGGCCTCGAGGGGCGGCTCCGGCCTCGAGTCGGCCTCGGGGAGCTTCACCTGCTCGCCGGCCCACGAGCTCTGGACGACCGACCACGGGTACGCCGCCGAGTGCTCGGTGTGGATGATGATCGCGCCCGCCGCGCCCCGGCGCGCCGCCTCCTCGTACTTGTACGGCCAGCGCCCGTACCAGAGGCGCGTGCGGCCCGCGAAGAGCTTCGGGTCGTCCTCGGGGTCGTTGTTCATGACGAGCAGCACCTTGCCGCGGACGTCCACCCCCTTGAAGTCGTCCCAGGCGTACTCGGGCGCGGTGATGCCGTAGCCCACGAAGACGACCTCCGCCTCCTCCACCGCCGCGCGCTCCCGCCGCACGCCGGGCGCGGCGACGAAGTCCTCCTGGTGGCGCAGCTCGAGGCGCTCGGCACCTCGGGTGAAGGTCATCGCCGCGGGGATCTCCGGCCGCAGCACGACGAGCGGGACCTTCTGGATCATGCCGCCCTCCGGCGCGGCGGGCGCGAACCCGAGCGCCTCGAGCTGGGCCGCGACGTAGGCCTCGGCGAGCGCGTCGCCGCGCGTGGCCGGGGCGCGGCCCTCGAGCAGGTCCGAGGCGAGGAACCTCACGTGCGCGCGCAGCGCGGCCTCGTCGATCCCCGCGGCGGCGCGGTCGGCGGCGCCGGGCGGGGCCGCCGCGCGTGGCGCGCCCGGCGCGACGAGGAGGGCGGCGAGGAGGAGTGCGGAGCCGGCGGGCGTTCGTCGCATGCCGGGGTGTAGCCCGGCGGCGCGCCCGCGGCGACCGTCCGCTAGACCAGCGCCCGGTTGCGGCCCGCCGCCGCGGCGGCCAGCGTGCGCTCCAGCTCGGCCGTCGAGTAGGGCTTCTGCATGAAGTACACGCCCCGCTCGGCGCGGAGCGCGACGAGGTCCGACCCGGCGCTGAACCCGGAGGAGAC